>CADBXV010000020.1:0-12088 GCA_902798645.1 uncultured bacterium | reverse complement strand
TTAAAATGCACGCTACATAAATATATTTAATAAAAAATACAAACTATAGTAGCGTGCATTTTTAATGCACGAACAATGCACGAACAAAATTTTCATGATAACATCTCTTTATGGCAACTTTTAGGCGATATTTTAACAATGAGCAAATGTATGTTTTTATTACTTTTGTTACATACGAGCGCAAGGAAATATTAATTCAAAATATTGATTTATTAAAAGAAAGTTTAAAATATGCTATGACAAAGTTTTCGTTTGGTATTTTTGCAATAGTAGTAATGAAGGAACATTGCCATTTAATAATTAGCACAAATAAATCCAAAGAAGTACCACAAATTATAAAATCTATAAAATACTATTTTTCATCACACATTCCCGAAAAGTATATCAGTAATGATATTTCTGAATCAGCAATAAAACGAAATGAAAAAGGTATTTGGCAAAGAAGATATTATGACCATATTATTCGTGACGAAAAAGATTTGTATAGGCATGTTGATTATATTCATTTTAACCCAATGAAACACTACAATATTATTCCAAAAGACTGGAAATATTCATCTTTTCAAAAATTTATAAAAAATCATTGGTATGAAGAAAATTGGTGTAATTTTAATGACGAATATAAAATTGATACATTAGATTTGGAGTAAGGGTTCTTGTTCGTGCATTAAAATGCACGCCACGTAAATGAGTTTAATAAAAAAGAAAATACGCTCAACCAAAATGATTGAACGTATTTTTTATTGTGTAGTTCTTGTTCGTGAATTAAAATGCACGCCACGTAAATGAGTTTAATAAAAAGAAAATACGCTCAACCATATAGATTGAACGTATTTTTGTATTGTGTAGCGTGCATTTTAATGCACGTTTTACGTATATTTACCCTACTTGCTTGCTCCAGCCTTTTCGATGATTTCTTTTTCTACGTTAGCAGGAACTTGTTCGTATTTTTGGAATTCCATAGAGAATGTACCACGACCTTGAGTGTTTGAACGTAAATCTGTTGCGTAACCAAACATGTTAGCCAGCGGAACGATTGCTCTAACGATTACGTTACCGGTGTTTCCTTGAGGTTCTTGACCTTCGATTCTGCCTCTTCTTCTTGAAATATCACCGATAATTGTACCTGTAAATTCATCCGGGATTTCAATTTCAACCTTCATCATAGGCTCTAAGATGCATGGTTGAGCTTTCTTACAACCATCTTTGATAGCCATAGATCCGGCAATCTTGAATGCCATTTCTGATGAGTCGACTTCGTGGTAACTTCCGTCATAAAGTTCAACTTTAACGTCTATCATAGGATATCCTGCTAAGATACCGCCTTCAAGAGCTTCTTCCATACCTTTTCTTGCAGGTTCGATGTATTCCTTAGGAATAGCACCACCGACGATTTTGTTTTCGAATACGAATCCTGCATTTTCTTCAGCAGGCATGATTCTAACTTTACAATGGCCGTATTGACCTTTACCACCTGATTGACGGATGAATTTAGAATCTTGGTCAGCAGTTCCTCTGATTGTTTCACGATAAGCAACCTGCGGTTTACCGATGTTAGCTTCTACCTTGAATTCTCTAAGCATACGGTCAACGATAATATCCAAGTGAAGTTCGCCCATACCTGAAATAATTGTTTGACCTGTTTCTGTATCAGATTTAACTCTGAATGATGGATCTTCTTCTGCAAGTTTTTGAAGAGCGATACCCATTTTATCTTGGTCAGCTTTTGTTTTAGGTTCGATTGCAACTGATATAACCGGTTCAGGGAAGTTGATTTTTTCTAAGATAATAGGTGCTTTTTCATCACATAATGTATCACCTGTTGTAGTATCTTTTAAACCAACTGCTGCGCAAATGTCGCCTGCGTAAACTTCGTTTTCTTCAAGTCTTTGGTCAGCGTACATACGAACTAATCTTGAGATTCTTTCTTTCTTACCGTTAGATGCGTTAAGAACATAAGAACCTGAAGTAATAATACCTGAATATATTCTCATAAATGTTAAACGACCAACGAACGGGTCAGTCATAACTTTGAATGCTAATGCAGCGAACGGTTCAGAGTCAGAAGAATGTCTTTCTGTTTTTGTACCGTCTTCAAGTTCACCTTCGATAGCTTTAACATCAACAGGTGACGGCATATAGTCAACTACGTTGTTCAAAAGTAATTGAACACCTTTGTTCTTGAATGCTGTACCGCAAGTTACAGGAACGATTTTGTTTTCGCAAACAGCTTTTCTCAAACCTGCTTTTAATTCTTCAACTGTGATTGAATCAGGATCTTCGAAGAATTTTTCCATCAAATCGTCATTTTCACCAGCGATAGCTTCAACCATAGCATCTCTGTATTCTTTTGCTTTTTCTTGTAAATCAGCAGGAATTTCTTCTTCTCTTATGTCTGTGCCTAAGTCGTTAGTGTAGATTTCAGCCTTCATTGTCATAAGGTCAACTAAGCCGGTAAATTTGTCTTCAGCACCGATAGGTAATTGAATAGGAACAGCATTTCCGCCTAAACGAGTTTTGATTTGGTCAACTACTCTGTAGAAGTCAGCACCTGTTCTGTCCATTTTGTTAACAAATACCATACGAGGTACTCCATATCTGTTAGCTTGTCTCCAAACTGTTTCAGATTGTGATTGAACACCGCCTACTGCGCAGAACACTGCAACAACACCGTCTAATACACGAAGAGAACGCTCAACTTCGATTGTGAAGTCAACGTGCCCCGGGGTGTCAATAATGTTAATTTGGTGTCCTTTCCATTCAGCAGTAACAGCAGCTGATTGAATAGTGATACCTCTTTCTCTTTCTTGATCCATAAAGTCGGTAACTGCTGCACCATCGTGAACTTCACCGAGCTTATGAGTTTTACCTGTATAGAACAGGATACGTTCAGTTGTAGTGGTTTTACCGGCATCGATGTGAGCGGCAATACCAATATTTCTGATTTTCTCTAATGGAGTTTTTCTAGCCATTTTCTTTTTCCTTCTATTTCTTTGTCGGTTTGGTAAAACCGACCTACTACTTATATTTTTTCGGGTTGGTTAACCCAACCTGTTTTGTCTGTGCAAAAATGCACACTACGATTATCCCGATTACTCGGTAAAACTATTCTCTCATGAACATGTTTTTGTCGCAAGTAAGTTTAAATCTTGCGGTATTTCGGATATTTTGGTAAGATAGTTTTGTAATACAGTGTTAGGAGTTTATTATGTTTAAAAATTTAGGAAAAGAATTAAGAGATTTTATTTTACGCGGAAATGTAATGGACATGGCAGTCGGTATCATTATTGGTGCTGCATTCGGTAAGATTGTTGATTCTTTGGTAAAAGATATCATTATGCCTCCAATCGGATTTGTATTAGGAAAAGTTGATTTTTCAAACTTATATTTTACGCTTTATCCGTTAGGAGAAAAATATGATTCGCTTGATGCAGCTGCAGCTGCAGGCGCAGTAACTATAAATTACGGGTTGTTTATCAATACTATCATCAGCTTTTTAATTGTAGCTTGCGCTATTTTTGCTATTATAAAAGCTGTAAATACAATTAAAGACAAAGCTTGTAAGGAAGAAGCCGTTGAAGTAGCAGCAACAGAAAAAGAATGTCCGTTCTGCTGTACTCAAATTCCTATCAATGCTAAAAAATGTCCGCATTGTACTTCTGAATTATAAGATATAAGTTGTCGTCAAATACTTCCTGCCTACGCTTCCGGCAGTCCGACAGCTCGAAGGAGCAGAGGGAATAAGCAGCCGGGCGGAATGGGAGGGATGGAGGCTTTTGATAATTTTAGAGCATCCTCTCTCCCACGGAGAGAGTTAGAGAGAGGGTTTGTCCCGCAGGAAAAAAGTTTTTGTCAGGTAGAACCTGACCTACAAGGATAAATATATAAATAGGAAAGAGAACATATAAGACTGCTGATGTTTTAAAAACAACTTTCCACTTTCAACTGTAATAAAAGTAGTTCCGGTGTCTGACACTTTACCCCTACTCTTCTTCCAAGCTCAATACCGCCATGAATGCCTCTTGCGGAACTTCAACCCTGCCGATTGCTTTCATACGTTTTTTGCCTCGTTTTTGTTTTTCAAGAAGCTTACGTTTTCTGGTAATGTCACCGCCGTAGCATTTATCAAGTACACTTTTTCTCAGAGCTTTGATATTTGTACGTGCAATCACACGTCCGCCGATTGCGGCTTGAATAGGAACTTCAAACATTTGTCTTGGAATAATGGTTTTTAGTTTCTCTGTAAGTTTTTGACCTATGTAATACGCATTATCTTCGTGACAGATTACAGAAAGTGCATCAACAACTTCTCCTGCAAGCATTACATCAAGTTTAACAAGTTTTGAGCGCTTGTATTCCGCAAACTCATAATCCATACTTGCATATCCTTTTGTACGGGATTTAAGCTGGTCATAAAAGTCTGTAATAACTTCACTTAGCGGTATGTGATAGATTAAATCAACACGAACTTTATCAAGATAATTCATGTTGATAAAAATACCTCGTTTGGTTTGTGCCAAGTCCATTAATGTTCCGACATATTCGTTTGGTGCAATAATAGAAACCTTTACGTACGGTTCTTCAATATAATCTCTGTATTGCGGAGCAGGTAAATTTGCAGGGTTGTCTATTTCAACTATTTCACCGTTTGTTTTGTGAACTTTGTAAATTACAGACGGTGCAGTTGTAACAATTGACAGATTGTATTCACGTTCCAATCTTTCTTGTGCGATTTCCATATGGAGCATTCCCAAAAATCCGCACCTGAATCCAAAACCTAAAGCCGATGACGTTTCAGGCTCAAATGTTATTGAACTGTCAGACAGTTTTAGTTTTTCCAAAGATTCTTTTAATTCGTGATAATCCTCGTTATCAACAGGGTACATGCCGGAAAAAACCATCGGCAAAGCTTCTTTATACCCCGGAAGTGCTTCGCTTGCAGGATTTTCAACGTGGGTAACGGTATCACCGACAAAACGGGTAATTTCTTTTATAGAGCCTGCAAAATAGCCTACATCACCGCAAATCAGTTCTTCTACTTGAACTCTGTTCGGTGTAAGATACCCGATCTCAACAATATCATATTCTTTTCCCGATGCCATAAACTTAACTTTGTCACCCAAGCGCATTTTTCCGTCCATAATTTTAAAGAAACAAAGAGTTCCCAAATACGGATCGTAAGCGCTATCAAATACCAAAGCTCTTAAAGGTTTTTCTGTTGTATCTTTTGGAGGCGGTACAAATTCAACAATAGCTTCAAGGACTTCGTCAATTCCTTGTCCTGTTTTTGCACTGACAGGAATTGCCATTGAGCAATCAATGCCGAGAATTTCTTCTATTTCCTGCTTAACTCGTTCTACATCTGCGGAAGGAAGGTCAATTTTGTTAATTACAGGAATTATTTCCAAATTTTGTTCTATCGCCATATACACGTTAGCCAGCGTTTGAGCCTCAACACCTTGAGTTGCATCTACAATCAGAAGAGCGCCTTCACAAGCTGCAAGCGAGCGTGAAACTTCATATGAAAAATCAACGTGACCGGGGGTATCAATCAGGTTAAAAATATATTTTTCACCTGATTTAGAAGTATAATTCATTCTTGCGGCATTGAGCTTAATTGTGATACCACGTTCACGTTCAATATCCATTGTGTCCAAAAGCTGGTCTTGCATATCACGTTCGGCAATCGTTCCTGTTGCTTCCAATAATCTGTCGGCAAGAGTGGATTTGCCGTGGTCAATATGAGTTATTATACAAAAATTTCTTACATTTTCTCTGTTCATAGATAAATTATATAAAAAAAATAGTGTAAATCAAAACAGTTATTGTCAGACAGTTTATGTCAGTCAGTCGGTAGTTGTCAGGAAATGCCTGTCCTACTTTATTTTAGTGGAAAGTTGAAAGTTGTTTTTAAAACATCAGCAGAATGTTGCGGTGCGCTGCACAAAACCGTCGAACTGCCGAGCAGCTGAACAGCCTGTCTTCTGTCTCTCCATATCTCCGAGTCTCCGAAATTTGCAAGCCAAGCATTGCCTGACATTAACAGAGCCTCCGAGCAGCCAATATGCCAAACCTTTATCTCTCCAGCCCTATATTTACCCCCTATATTTACCCCCTCTGTTTACCCCCTACATTTACCCCCTACATTTACCCCTTGATGAGCATTTGGGCAAATTTGAGCGATTCTTCGTTAATACCACCGCTTGCAAGTTCTGCTATTGCTTTAAGTTTTTCATCTCCGTCTAATACGGATATATCCACATTTGTAGTATCATCTTGTGTTTTCTTTACATAAATATGCTTGTCGGATTTTGATGCGATTATTGCTTGGTGAGTAATCATTATTACCTGCATAAATTTGGCAAGTTCTTTCACTTCGTCTGCAACTGATTGTGATGTTTTACCGGATATACCGGTATCAATTTCATCAAAAATTACGGTATCAATATTATCATTTTGGGCAAATATTGTTTTTATAGCGAGCATTACTCTTGAAATTTCACCGCCTGACGCTACTTTTGCAAGCGGTTTCAAACCTTCCGATATGTTGGTTGAGATTAGGAATTCAACTTTATCAGAGCCGTTTTGGTTAAGTTCACAAGGAGAAATATCGATTACAAACTTAACTTTTGGTAATTCTAATTTTTCCAATTTTTCCACTATTAAAGAAGAAAGAATTTGGGCATATTTTTTACGCTGTTCTGACAGTTTTTCTGCTTGTTCTAAAAGCAAATTATGCTGTTCTTCTATCTTAGCCTCAAGTTCTTCTATATTTTGAGTTGAGAACTCTATTCCGTCGAGTTCTTTGCGTAATTTTTCGCCTTGTGTTATTACGTTTTCAAGCGTTCCGCCATACTTACGTTTAAGCTTATCGAGCAAGAATAACCTTTCTTGAATTGTATTTATGCGTTCCTCATCATTTTCCAAAGATGAAGAATAATCTCTAAGGAAAGATGAAATTCCTTTAAGAGAGTCTATTGCTCCGATTAATTCACTTTCTGTTTCTTCAAGAGAATTATCCATGCCGGAAGCTTTTGAGAGATTTTGTTTAATCTGTAAAAGACCTTCTATAATTGAGCCGTCGTCACCTGATATTGACCAATAAGAAGAACCTGTAAGCTCTTTAAGCTTTTCAACATTTTCTAATACCGCAAGCTCGTTGTTAAGTTTTTCATCTTCGTTTGTATCGTTTAATTCTGCGTTTTCAATTTCCTCAACCTGAAATTTTAAAAACTCTATTTGGTCTTCTGTTTTGTTAGCTGAATTTTTGAGTTCTTCAAGAGTTGAGAGCATTTGTTTGTATTTTGTATAATTTGTTTTATAAGCATTTAAGCAGAAGTTATTGTCAGGTGAAACCTGACCTGCATGGTCTATATATGAATTTAGTAATTCAATATGGTATTTTGGCTGTAAGAAAGAATAAGTTTGGTGTTGAGAGTGAATATCAAGAAACATTTCCCTAAAAATTTTCATAAATTCCTGATTAACAAGTGAGCCGTTTACTCTTGCTCTGCTTGAAGTTTGGGTAATTTCTCTTGATAAAATTATTTCTTCTCCGTAGTTTTCAATTCCGTACTCATCAAAAAGAGCGGAAACATCCTGTTTCTTATTTATGATAGTAATTTCAATAACAGCTTTTTCGGCATTGGTTTTAATTATATCTTTATTTACCCCTTTTCCGCCGCCGAAAGCAATATCTATGGCATTAATAAGAATACTTTTGCCTGCGCCTGTTTCACCGGTAATAATATTCAAACCGCAAGATAAATCCAGCTCCAATTCATCTATTAATATATAGTTTTTAATAAATATTTTAGATAGCATATCCCAAATTATACCTTAAACACTATTCTTCATCATTATCATCGTCGGATTCTTCATCTTCGTCATACTCATCATCCCAATCGTCTTCTTCGTCTTCGGACTCTGACTCGTCTTCATAATCATCTTCGTCCTCATCAAATTCGTCTTCGTTATCAGAAGCATCATATTCTTCGTACTCGTTTTCCTCATCATATTCGTCATCCTCATATTCTTCAGATTCTTCATCAGATTCGTATTCCGGCTCACTTTCATCATAATCTTCTTTCGAACTGTCATATTCCTCAGATTCTTCGTCGGTTTTATAATCTTCCTCGGTTTCTCCAAGCTTGGCATCATTATCGGAATCATTATATTCTTCAACAGTTCTTTCCGGCTCAATACTTTCATTCCTGCCTATTTTTGCACCGACATAATCATATTCTTTTTTCACAATGTCTTTCGGGTATGAAAGTGTGTACGGATTTTGTAATGCACGTTTTAAAGTATTGTAGTACTCATCCAAATCTCCGATAAATTTATAAACCCTTGCAAGGCAATAAAATAAGTCGCCGTTTTCTTCTTTTTCCAATGCTGTATGCAAAAGTTCCAAAACTTCTTCTGTTTCATTGTTTTTTATACATATTTTAACAAGCAGTTTATACGCTTCGTAATCCTGCGGATTACATTGAATAGTTTTCCTTAAATATTCTTTTGCTTCTTCATCATTACCGTTTTTAAACGCTATAGCCCCGAGATTATAATATGCCCAGCTGTAGTCGGGAGATACTTCCAAAACTTTTTTGTAACTCTCTATAGCAAAATTAGTAAGTCCGTCATTCTGGTAGATATATCCTAAATAAAAATATGCATATACATCTTTCGGATTTATTGAAACAGCTTTTTGAAAATTGTCCAAAGCTTTATTTTTTTCTTCTCTGTTGTAATAACAAAGTCCGAGATTGAAATAACAATTCCCGTCATTGGGATCGGTTTTCAGAACTTCCTGAAAACATTTTTCAGCCTCATCCCATTCTTTTAAATCTACTAAAACTTCACCCAAATTGTAATAAAAATCTTCTTGCGGTGATAATTCAACAGCCTTTTTGTAAACTTCTTTTGCTTTATCAAGTTTTTTTAATTTTTCGCAAACAATACCCAAGTTATAATAAAGCTCTGCATCCTCAGGAAAATACTTGCAAAGGAAATCCAAATTTACCTCGGCTTCTTCATTAAAACCTTTGTTGACAAGTATTATGGATAGTTCTCTCCTTGCCTGAAAATTAGAAGGATCATTTTTTAAAAGCTCTTGCAGCGATTCAATATCATTTGCCATAGTTAGATTATAGCAGGGGTATATGAGTAAGTAAATAGAGATAGGACTTAATGACTCTGTAGCGTGCATTTTAACGCATGAAGAATTTAATTGTTTAAGTATTTGTCAGTAAATAATACAGTTAATGTCAGGTGGAACCTGACCTACTTTAATAAAGTATTATATGTTCAATATTGAACAGATTATATATTTATCCATGTAGGTCAGGTTTTACCTGACAAATACTACTTTAATAAAGTATCATATGTTCAATATTGAGCAGATTATATATTTATCCCTGTAGGTCAAGTTTTACCTGACAAATACTACTTTAATAAAGTATCATATGTTCAATATTGAGCAGATTATATATTTATCCCTGTAGGTCAGGTTTTACCTGACAAATACTTTATTATTCACAATCCATATTAAAAATTTTGTGCTTATCTTCAAAATTACACCAACTTAATTCGTAATATCAGTTTTGTCCGTGCGTTAAAACGCACGCTGCTGCTAAAGGCTGGTTTAGCCTGCAAATAAACTATTTTAAATATTTGATTTCTGTTTTTTCTGTTAATATACTTCCGTCACCTGCATAGTGTATTTCATTTTTTGTTTCTTTTTCTTCTGTTTTTTCTGTTGTAATTTTGCTTTCCGGAATACCCCAGTCATCATAATGTATCGTTTCTGATTTATTCCCTTCTCTGATAATTTCTGTTATGCCTGACATACCCTCTCCTGTTAGACCGCAATATGCACCGTTTGTTTTTTCTGATATTTCATCAAAATCCTTACCGGTATAGTATGCTTTTTTAATTTTATGAATTTTATTATCAGATTTTTCCAATACCAATTCTTCTTCCACACCATATTCACCTCTTACATAAACTTCTATGTCTTGACCGTATTTATTCTTATAATAACGAAGTTCTTCTCCTTTTCTCAATTTTTCTACTTTTGTTGGTTCACCAACTCTTGTTAACAAATCATCAAACCTTGCCAAAACTTTTTCATCCGGTTGAGTTTTTTTACGCATATCCAAGCGTGAGATTTTGCCTTTTTCAACACCAATTGCCATTTTATAATCAGCAACATGTTTCCAATTATCTACAAACACATATCTTATTTCGCTTTTTACATTTTCTTCGTATCCTTGTGAATTTTTTGCATTTTCCGGCAAATTGTATTTGGTTACCATTTCATTAATTTTGGAATCAACATAATCCGCAGTAATAGGATGACCATTTTCTACTTCTTCATGCATCTTTACAAAATCGTTAACAATGTTTTCGAAATTTTTACCTGTCATATAAGATAAATCTTTCATCATATATTCATAAACATCTGATATACCGTTTTCATTCAGCATTTTAGTTGCTTCCTGCGCTCTTTGTCTGTGTTCATCGTATGTTATCTTAGGCTCGTTATTTTCTAAACTGTTTTTTACAACAACGCCTGCTGCAGCTGCCAATGTTGCAGCACCTACTTTCGCAAAATTTTCTGTTGCAGCTTTAAAATTTGGTGCAGATACAGAATTTTCTTTATTCTTCAAATTCTGAATTCCTCTGAAACCGTATACTGAATAGTTTGACGTGATTTGCATAAAATATCTCCTTGTTTTATTACTTCTACACTTTTGTTACCGCATGTAAGTTTTGTGAACATTAGAAATTGACTAAACATTAAATTTTATTTACAAAACTTTACAAAAAAGAGCAAAATAACTAAAATTGCTATAATTTTTCTATGGATTATAAAGAGCTTTCATCAAACCCTGTCGCTGTAGTATTACAGCTTGTGGGAGCAAAATGGAAAATACTTATTGTAAAAAATCTCTTAAAAAAAGAGATGAGATTTTGTGAACTTAAAAAATCTCTCGGTTGTACAGCCAAAGTCCTTACGGCTTGTTTAAAAGAGATGGAAGAAGACGGATTAGTAATAAGGGAAGTTGATGAAAAAGAGGTTAACAAAGTAGAATATTACCTGACAGACATAGGCTATACTCTAAAACCGGTAATTGAATCAATGCAAAAATGGGGAAAAGAGTATAGAAGACTTAGAAAATTGATGGAAAGGTATAACATGAGTGTCGATAACTAAAAAGTTTTTAATTTTTTAGTCATCACAACTTATTAAAAGGAGACAAAACAATGGACATACACTACTTAGGACATAGCGCATTTGAAATTATTACAAAAGGGAAAAAAATTCTTGTTGATCCGTTTTTGGTTTGTGTACCGAATTACGTTCCGGAAAATATTTATGATATTTTTGTTACCCACGGACATGGGGACCATCTCGGAAGCGCAACAGATATTTCCTCAAAAACCGGCGCTCCTATAACGGCAGTTTTTGAGCTTGCAAATTACTGCGCAAAAAAAGGTGCTAAAACTATAGATGTAGGACTTGGCGCTTGGAGAGATTACAGCTGGGGAAAAGCCATTTCGGTACCCGCATTCCACTCAAGCACAACACCTGACGGACAATATGCAGGATGCCCCTGCGGATTTGTTTTTCAAATTGAAGGCAAAACCATATATCACGCAGGTGACACTTGCCTAAATTCCGAAATAAAAATAATCGGTGAATTATATGAACCTGATATTGTAATGCTTCCTATAGGCGGAAAGTACACAATGGATATCGAACACGCAGTTAAAGCATCCGAGTGGCTTGGGGCAACAACCGTTATTCCTATGCATTATAATACTTTCGACGCAATAGAAGTTGACATAGAAGAATTTAAACGTCAGATAAGAGAAATCGGCAAAGTTCCTGCTGTAATTAAGATTGGTGATGTTTTATCTATTTAACAGGTATTTCTGAATAGTTTTTGTCAGGTAAAACCTGACAAAAACTATTTTTCTTTTTTTCCCTACGGGATAAACCCTCTCTTCGGCTCTCCCCCACTACTGTCCATGATAATTTTTGATTAAATAAAAATAATTAATAAAAGGCTGGATTTTTCGGAAC
>CADBXV010000019.1:38634-55725 GCA_902798645.1 uncultured bacterium | reverse complement strand
AGTTTATTCGCTATTGAAAAATCTGCAAATTTATCTGACATCTTTTTTGATTTTTCATCAACCGAATCAAACATACTGACTCCTATATTTTTTATTTTAGTATATTGATTAACAATATCTACTAACGGCATATTTTTTTTAAACTTTAACAAATATATATTACAAACTCAATTTTGTAACAAATATTTACATTAGCAACTGAATATATAACTAAGTACGTTACATGGCAATTACCCCCAAATGTTGTATTTTAAAAGAATTTGCTTGATTTTTTAGCAAAAAAACACTAGAATAACTGTATTATGGAACAGTATGTAATCTCATTTGATGAAATAAAAGAGCTTCTTATAAAACAGCAATACCAAGAAGAAGATATCAATGAGCTTGAAAAGGCATTTGAATTTGCAAAAAAATTACATTCCGGACAATATAGAGTTTCAGAAGAACCCTATATAATTCATCCTATTGAAGTTGTAAAAATATTAATTGGCTTAAGAGCAGATAAACATACTCTTATGGCAGGATTTTTACATGACATACTGGAAGATACAGATACAAAACCTGAGGAGCTTAAAGACCTTTTTGGTGAAGATGTCCTAAATCTTGTACAAGGTGTAACAAAGCTTGGAAAGCTTCAATTTAAATCAACCGAAGAACGTCAAGCGGAAAACTTCCGCAGAATGTTTATAGCAATGGCTTCTGACGTTAGGATAATATTTCTGAAACTCGCAGACAGGCTTCACAATATGCGAACTCTTAACTATATGGCGCCTGCTAAGCAACAGAGAATTGCACAAGAAACTTTGGATATATTTGCTCCGCTTGCAAACAGATTAGGTGTTGGTAAAATTAAAGCAGAGTTGGAAGATTTATCTTTAAAATATCTTCATCCTGATAAGTATTATGAAATTGCACAGCTGGTTTCACAAAAAAAAGCTGAACGAGAAACAACAGTTAAATTTCTAATAGACAGCATTACAAAAGATGTAAAAGCAAGCGGAATAAATGCAACAATTACCGGACGTGCAAAGCATTATTACAGCATTTACAAAAAAATGAACAGATTAAATGTTGCATTTCACGATTTATACGACATAACAGCCGTACGTGTAATCGTTGATACGGAAAAAGAATGTTATGAAGTTTTAGGACTTATACATTCCAGATTTAAGCCAATTCCAGGAAGATTTAAAGATTACATCGCAATGCCAAAAGGAAACATGTACCAGTCACTGCACACTTCTGTAATCGGTCCGAGACAAAAACCTTTGGAAGTTCAAATAAGAACGTGGGAAATGCACGAAATTGCTGAATATGGTGTTGCAGCTCACTGGAGATATAAGGAAAAAGGCTCGCAAAAAGCTGATTCTGCAAGTGATGTTAAATTCTCTTGGATGAGAAAATTAGTAGAGTACAACAAAGATACAAAAGATGCAGCGGATTATGTAGATTCAGTAAAGCTGGACTTGTTCTCCGATCAAGTTTTTGCATTTACCCCTGGAGGAGATGTAATTGATTTACCTCAGGGGGCAACACCGGTTGATTTTGCATATCGTATTCACTCTGATGTCGGGCACAAAACGGTAGGTGCATTGATAAACGGTCGTATTGCACAGCTGGATACAAAACTAAAAAATGGTGATATTGTTGAGATTATGACTTCAAAAGTCGCTGCACCAAGACTGGATTGGTTAAACTTTGTTGTTACAAAACAAGCTGCATCACGCATTCGTATTTGGTATAAAAAGAACAAACGTGAAGACCATATTAACATTGGCAAAGCAAACCTTGAACACGAACTTACAAAATCTATTTTTGACGAATATGTCAAAGAAGGTGAATTCGAAAAAGTTGCAAAACAAATGAATTATGTTAGTGCCGATGATTTATTTGCAGCTTTGGGATACGGTGAAACGACATTAAATAAGATAATTAATCGCCTTAAGAAACCTACGGTTAAGCAGGAAGGTGAAAATGTACATCAACACAAACCTCGCAAAGCATCAGAAAAAGATATTGTGGGTTTGGAAGGTCTTTTGTATTCTTTTGCAAGATGCTGCTCACCAATTCCCGGAGAGCCTATTGTCGGCGTGGTTACTCGTTCAAAGGGTGTAACCGTTCACCGTTTGGATTGTAAAACATTGGAAAATATTCCGGTTGAACGCTTGATGGACATTCACTGGTCAGGAAATAATATAAACAAAACATACAGTACTACTATACGTATTGAAACAGGCGAAAGACTGGGAATGCTCAAAGATGTTATCGGTGTTGTATCCGATAATAACACTAATATAAATTCCGCCAATGTAAAATCCAAAGGTAAAGTAGGTATTATAGAACTCGGAATAGAACTTGATAATATAGATACATTAAGACGAGTTATGACAGCTCTGCAAGCAATGCCTGACGTACTGAGCGTTAAAAGAATTCAAACATCTTTCAGTCAAGCACCGCAACAATTTATCAAGAAAAATAAACAAAAATCAAAAAAGAGCAATACAAACTAGAGTTATTATCTTTAATAAACGTATCTGTCTATAATTACATCACACTCTTCATCTGAGACTTTTACACAACCGTATTCCGGATTAGTTGCATCAGTCGGTTTATTCTTTTTTAGGGATGTAACATTACTTGCAGAGATTGTAGCCCCATTCAAAAACTTATATATCATTGAATTCACATTGATATGATTTCTGATATAGTCGTTATAAGTAAGAGGATTTTCATCTATAAATTGAGTAACGGGGTTTGCAATACCGTCATCTCCGGTTAAATAAAAGCCCCAAGCTTCCGCTTTAGATACATAATATGGTTTTGATGTTTTTGAATATTTTATAGTTACAGTATCTTCATTTTCGCCGGAATTTCCTGTATCTTGATAAGCAACACGTGTTAACATATATCTGCTGTCATATTCCGGCGGACCGAGCGGACAAATCCTTCCGATATCCAATGCTGCAAATGCAAAAATATCAGGATCTGTCGTATGATAATTATTCGATGTGTTTCCTTCTTCATATTTCATTGAATTAGGTTTTTTTGAACCGTTTACATCAACAAATATCAAATAAAAATAATGATGAACAACATCTGCGGATGTGAAACTCTCCGGCAATCTTTTGGATATATAAAAAACAGCACCGTTTGACGCAATAAATTGAGGTCTTACACTGCTAAAATCCTCGCCCAAATCGCTTGCTACGGTGGTACTATCAGCAGAACAAGAATTTTTATCAACAGGATTAATAAATTGTGTTAGCATAGCACAAAGCCTGCGGCCGCCTTCACCATTTTCCAAACCATCATCAAAAGGATTCGGCAAATCTACGAAATTGGTTGCATTATAAAATGCACGATCTAATGAATGGAATATATTAGAATATGTATACCTTATGCCTTTGTCGTATTTTTTAAAAGTTGTCAATCCAAGCGTTATCAGTATACCTATAATAGCCATTACCAATAATACTTCTGCAAGAGTGAAAGCTTTTTTTATATTCATAGTTTGTTCTTCTTTCAATTAATCCGCCAATTCTTTTAAATCTTTGTACTTTTTATTCGTTTGTTTTTCTGTTGCATATTTTTTTTCAATAGCTTTATATGCGTTATTTTTGCTTTTTTCGGGAAGTGAAATTTTTCCCCACCTGTTTACCAGAATTCTAAATCTGTCAGGTTCTGTGCAATTCGTTTCGCCTTCAAAGCAATCTTTACCTTTTCCTACACCGTTAACATCGACTTCGATTGTATTTTCTCCTGATTCTGAAGTACCGCTTCCAAAATCAGAAATAGGCATGCGCCAAACAACACCGTCGCTTGTAGTAAAATTACCTTTGTTAGCAAATGTTTTTTCATCATTACACACAGCTGATGTTTTTAAGCTCATCTTTGCCGCAAAAAGACCGCAGAACTTGTATTTTCCTGCATTTCCGCTTCCGCCGTATGTTTGACCTCTAAATTTTGCTTCATTAGCAAAATTATTGTACATAGTTAAATATACATGAGCAAACCCTGCATACAAAGGATTTTCACTGTCAGGATAAAGATTATCGTCATTTATAAGTTCATTAACAACATTTGATGTTTGATACAAAACTTTTTTGAACATAATCATTTCTTTATTAGCTTGTGCATCTTTTAAAGTAGGCAAAACAATTGCGGCAATAAATCCTATTATTGCCATAGTTATCAAAATTTCTGCTACAGTAAATCCTTTATATTTCATTTATAAGTCCTTTTATTATATTACTAATAATCTTTGTATTTTTTTGTATTATTTTCAGAATTCAAATATTTTAATTCAATTCCGTTATTTGGAAGGGTAATTAAACCTTGCCTGCTGACTTTTATAGTAAATCTGTCGGGTTCTTTGCAGCTTTGTCCTTCAAAACAGTTATACCCGTCAGAACCGTTCACATCAATTGTTACTTCTTGCTCAGAGCCATGAAAATCATTTATGGGCATCAACCAAACTATACCGTCAGAAGTTATGAAGTGACCTCCGTTAGCTAAAGTTTGAGCGTCAACATCACATTTTTCTTCACCTCTTATATTCAATTTCACAGCAACAAGTTTGCAAAACTTTGTTTTAGCATCATTGTCTGTACCGCCGAATTTTTTTCCGTGATAAACAACCTCAACATTATTACCAAAACCTGAATTTGTCTCAATATTTGAAGTAAGTTCGGTTTCCGGATAGAAGTCATCGTCATTAATAAGTTCATTAACTGCTCTTGAAAGTTGTGTATATGCTTTTTTAAACATAATCATTTCTTGGTTAGGCCTGTCTTGGATTAGAACAGGCAGCAGAATTACTGCCAAGGCACCGATAATCCCGAGAGTAATAACGACTTCCGCTGTAGTAAAACCTTTTTTGTAATTCATTTTTAACCTTTCTTTTTTCCTTTTTCCCTCACTTGGGAGAGGGATTGGAGGAGAGAGTGCTACCAAGTAATTACGACAGCACCGCCACCGCCTTTCATTTCATCTTCGCTACTTAATTGATAAATATTATTTTCTAACATATTACCTACATGATTATCTTCATACCCGTTAAGTTCAAATGTTACTTGAGATGTTTGGTTGGTCACACTTGGATCTGTACCATAACAATTATACAAATCATCCTTTATTCCTTTCACTTCTTGCGGTTGGAGGTTGATGGAATTATTAGCATCAGATACTTGAGTGTAATCTTCAAAACCGCCATCTACAGAAGAATTTATTTTTCTAATGTTATATAAAATTGAAGGTGTGTAAGAACCTTTAGGCACAGTACAATTATCAACAAGCGTAACGCCTTTACCGGCAAAACCAACATGATATTTATTCAGGTCGTACCTATTATCTTCTGTGAACATTAGAGTCTTAAATATTTTTGCCCACAAAGATGAAGGAAGCCAAGTTGCATTATTAACTTTCTCACCATCCAAAGTTAATGAAGACTGACCGCTCCAAATAAAGGCAAGTTCATCTCCGTCTGCATTCTTTGGAATATAACTAGGCTCAATTTTATACTCACCGCCGGCTTTTTCTTGTTCAAAAACAGTATTACCGTTTTTATCAACACATGTTATTTTAACTTTTAAACCTTCTTCGTACTGTTCTTTTAAATCGTTATATGTATCACTGGGGACATCAGTCAAATCCAATATCGGACCGCCTTTTGGAACTGTAAAAGTACATCTTGAGCCTAAGTTTGTTGAAACATATTTTGATTCAGTTCCTTTAGTTCCTGCACCTGCAAGTTTGTATGTTTTAGTCCAAATATTTGATCTCAGATGCAATTCAGGAATTTTAGTAATAATTGCACCATCTCCTGATACCATTTCGAGCTTATATCCGGGTTTTGAAGCAAGATATGATGACGTTAGATTATTATTCATTGTCTGCGCATTTGTACCAAGTTCAGGGTTAGTTTTGCTGCCTACTCTGTACCAAAAATAACCTTGATTTAAAACAGCATTTATTCTGTCATCTACTGTCATAGTCGGTGTAAAGGCCACATTCTGATATGTTTTACCTGCATTAGCAGGTGTATAGTATTTGATATCCACTTTAATATTTCCACCTTCACCACCGGTAGGTAAATCTGTTAACAAAGAAACATACGGCTGTGAACCTAATGGGACTGCATCTTCAGGGACGTGCCACATCGCAATTCTATCCATATCAGAGCCTTTTTTCCCTCTTATTTGCCTTGTATTACCATACGCATGTGCTACACTGTCAACAAAAGTATCATTATCCGCTATTAAGTAATTAACCGTCTTACTTTCGTGATCACTCTTAGATAGCTCAGTAAAATAATCAGGACCAAGTGATTGCAATAGACCGTGGATTCCTGCTGAATTGATTTCTTCGTATACACCGCTTTTTTCTCTTACTGAAATAGGATAATAAGTATATTTTTTCACCGACTCTCCATTAACGGTTATCGGTCGTACCAAACTTTTTAGGTAAGTTTTAAAATCTTCGTTATCGTAGTAGTTCGGACGGCTTATAAATTTTATTGGAAATGTTATTCTCATATAACTGACACCATATCCGCCATAACCACCACTTGCATTCTTCTGTCTTAATCCCGTATTTTGATTTACAGACTCTCCTTTTAATGTTAATATATTATTACCATCCCAACCTGAATCACTATCTATACTTGCCTCATAGTAAATCGCACGACACAAGTCCTCCATTTGTTTGTATGTATTACCGTCAACGTAAGTATTAACGCCTTCAGAAGAAGTCCTTATGTCCATCATTTGCCCATTATCCGGGGAATATCCGTCTTCATCTGTACCGGCATAATAAGAATCAGTAGCAGAAATGCGCTCTGTGTACTTTGTCCATAATTCCGGATAATCTCCTCCCACGCCCATATCCCTAAATGATTTATATCTGTTATATAATGCTTTTAAATCGCTATCAGCATTTGATGTTGGATTTCCATTATCATCAAGTTCTGCTGCTTTTAACGCATTGGTATATTCTGTTTGCAAAGAGGTCTCACTGTTATCTGCAATATGTTTTGCAATATGTTCTGCATCATCTTCTGTTGATACTTGTTGTGCAATTATAGCTTTCTCATTAGAATATTCAGAAGTGTCAATATAAATTGTATTTATAATATCGCTCGCTTTGTCTTTAACTTCCGAAAAATGTCCTATTATTTCTTTATATTGGTCATCAACATCACCGGGTTTTAATTTTGTTTCTATCTTAGCCCAATCCTGGTTATCCGGAAGAGTTATTTTCAATTGGCGTACAAATGACAGCATATAGTTGAATGCTGTATTATTGTCTGTACGATCATAATTTTCATCTTTTTCATATATATCAGAATAGAAATTGTCCGAATAAATATTACTTTGATCACCTTTATGGTTATTATACCATTCTTTAATCTTTAAAGTACTGCTGGTTAAAAATTGATCCCCTTCTACATTGCTGGAACAAATCGTACCATAAACTCTGTAAAAGTTTTGTATTGCAGCTAAATCATTAGTTGTCGGAGCAGAAACTTCAGGGGTTTCTGGATCAGTACTGTCTTTATATTCTATATATGCATTATACTTATTCAATGCAGCTGCATAAACATTTAAATCAGCTCTTATTGATGAAACCAATGCTCTTTTATATCCGGCATATGTCTTACCTCTATTGTATTTCTTTTTTAATTCCAAATATTGTAATGCTTTTGCAGCATCTGCTAGGAGATTTTTCAACATAGTTTCATAATCTGTTTTATACTTATTTAAAGTTCTTGCATACATTGTTTGGGCATTTACTCTATAAGAACATTCAAGATCTTTTGGATTACGGTATTCCATTATCACATTCTGACCACTCCCAGCACCTCCTGTTCTAATTGAGGACATTACTTTCGCACCAAGAAAATATGCTTTAAGTTCTTCACTGGTCGGCTCTTTAATCGGAGGAACACTGCCTTCACCTGTAGTTCCATCCATTCTGTATACAGTATCGAAATTCTCTACAGGAGGATTTGCTGAAACAACCGCACGCTTTGTTCCGCCTGCACCTGCGCTATATAAATCAATTTTATATACTGATGCCTTCGGAACTTTGAAAGAACATGCCGTAGTAGTTGTATATGTGTGAGTGTCAAGTTTTCTTGCAGATGAATACAATTCTTCAAGAAAATTTCCATCCGGCTTTGCAATACATCTGTACACACCATGAGGGATTTTTTCAGGTATAGGACGACTTCTTTTTGATATCAACGGTATTGATGCAGCCAGTATTACCGATAATATGGTAAATAACAACATTACCTCTATCAATGAAAAACCTGTTTTTATATTTTTATATTTCATTTTTTGCTCCTGTTACCATGCTATAAATAAACCATATAATAAACTAAAACGTCCGCCGTTTTTTGTATCTGTCGAATCGTCAACCCATCTTTTCAAAATTTCACAACTCGGATGGACATTTTCTAAATACGTCTTGAACATCCTTGGACCGCCATTATTAAAATCCGTTCTCATTTTGTCATAATCCTGATATATTGTAAGAATTCCCTGCGGACCATTCTCAAAAGGTGTATTTGGAACACTATCCAAACCTTGATTAAATTGAGGCTCCTGAATATTTAAATAATAATTCTCATAATTATCTATGTAATACAAATTGGCAAAAGGAATGCCGCCGGGAGGGTCAAAAGAACAACCCTGACTATATGTCGGTACAACATAAGCATCTCCGACAGATTTATGTTCCAAGTATAAACCCTCATGATCACTCAAAGGTCCAAAACACTCATAATATCCGTGCGGCTTTTCTTGTACTTCCTGAGGAGGTTTCATTGTAATAATTTTGGTAGACGCAAGAAAAAACAATGACATCAGAAGCATTGCTATCAATACTTCCACCAAAGAAAAACCTGATTTTAGTTTGTTTTCTCTTACCATATTATTATTACCGCTCCGCTATTACCTCTTTGTTTTCCTGATTTACAAAATCTCGGATAATAATTTATCTCGCCATAAGTTCTACTGTCTTCGCCAATTTTTGTATCACCGCTTTGACAATCATTTTCACCGCTCGGAATTACACTGCTTAAGTTCTCAACCGGCATATAATAACTCTGACCTGTATTATAATTTTTAAGAGTGATTGAATGCATACTCGGCAAAATATATCTCCCGTCCTCATCCTTGTCAAAATCAAGATAACTGTATACCCCTGACCCGGCAAATCCAGGACAAAAATCTCTGCCGTTTGTATTACAATCAACTAATGTTGTACCGGACACATTAGCACCCATACCTATTTTTGTCATTGTTGTCTTTACTTTTACTAAATATTTAAAATGATTTTCATTATCCGCAACAGCTATATCTTTTACTGTTTTTTGTATAGGAATTTGACTAAAAACAATATTATACTGTCCGATAGTATTTGAAGTTTTATCAGCACCGTTTACTGTTTTACTTATACTGTTATCTAAACTCTGATTAGGATTTCTTACTATATAAGAAACATTGTTGTTTGGATATCCGTCCAAATTCTTTGCCGCAGGAAACATGTACAAAGTTCCGTTTAATTTTTCATAAACAACAGAAGCTTCTCCTCCGTATTCGCCTTTTCCTCCGAATGCTCCGCTTATAACACCGTCATTTATACCCCATTTTAAAATCTTATCAGAATTCCGGTACTCACTCTGAAAATTAGCCAGCTTTATAATACCTCTCGTACGAGATTCACCACCTTTAAAGCAACCGTACGCATTATTGGGTGATGGATTACCACCCTCACCTCCTGTATGGATTATTGTATCACTTGATATATTAGAACACCCGCCTTCTATATTTGAAGTACACACAGAATTATTTCCGCTTTCTCCGGTCGAATACATAAGATGTTCTGACAACCAAGTCGGTTCTTGTCCATTTCCTGATTTTGACAAATTGATATACGCGGGATCACTTGATGAACCATCTGTTAATTCCAAACGAGTTTTATCGTAATTCTCATAAAATTTAATATTTGTATCACCACGAAGTATAAATTCTGATTTTACAATATAACCTGCTCCGGAAGGCCCACCATTTCCGTGTACATAAGTCCAACAAGAATCTCCCCAATCTGAATCTGAAATACTTGCTATACTATAAACATTTCCCGAACCGGATGTATAAGGGGGACAATACGCAAGACCGTTTACACAATCCGCACATTGATTTAAACTTGTATAGTTTTCTCTATACTGAACTCGGCATCTGCCTAGTCCACCGTTGCCAACAGGAGATGTTAACTCAAATCTTATTTTTGATGTTGTGTTATTTTCTTCTGCCCATTTATTAAGCGCACGTCTAATTGCATCCGGTATAGAATAATCGTATCTTGTACCTATCGGTGTTGTAATCCTGGCACTTGCAGCTATATCTCTCTGGAAGTTCGCATTACCGCTTATTTCTCCGCTATAAGAATAACCCTCTGTACCCGAACCGGCATTCGTTATCTGATAGTTTAAACTGTCCATATTTTGGTACCCATCACCCCCTGTACCAACAGTTATCATCTCAAAATAATCTGCACTTGGGGCATTAAACGTACAATAATTTTGTCCCGAAGGAACTGTCTCTCTTATTGTTTCTGAATTCGGGTCATTATCTGCATAAAAATAAGTTAATACACCGTTTTCATCATAAAAACACTCTGCTATACCATGATTCAATCGGTTTGAAGGTCTTTGTACTCGTTTAGGCCCTATAACAGGAACTAATGCAGCAGCTATAATCATTGCTATTAGCATACTTATCAATAATTCCGCAACGCTGAATCCTGATCTGAGCCGTTTTATATTTTTTTTCATTATAAATACTTCTTCTTATTCTTCTTAATGCACTAAAAACAAATCGCCAAGCCTTTATAAAATCGTATTTTATGCGTACTTAACTCTTTCCTCCATTATACCATGTAATTCAATCCTTGTGAAGTAAAATCGTCATTTTGCAGGATAAAATTATAAAGATTCGCAAAAATACCATCTACGCATCCCAAGGTAGGGATGTTATGCCGGCAAGCAAAAAACTCTCATTAAGATTTCTACGATACAGCAAAGTTAGTGTTGATTAAACCTTTTGCAGTCGTAATACCTAAGCCTATTGAATTGTTATATGAATTGAATGCCTTTCCCATATTTATTGCTTCAGTTCCGGTATACCCATTCTTCAACGCATTGAACACTACACCTGAATTGTTCGAATATGTCGATGCCTGAAATACCTGAACATTAGCCTTAGGCGGAAAATCTTGCAATTGTTTTATTCCGATATCAACCTTTAAACTTGCATCAAGCTCTAATGATTTCATATCTCTTATGTCTTCTATAGATACTTGACCTTGAGATTGGTTATTATAAAATTTACTTTTTGTTAATACTTCATCCCCGAGCGGCGCATCTAAATCAGTATGCGCATTTATATGAACAGGTTTGTTCAAAAACGGCATTGTTAAATGTCCATAAACTGTGTCGGGAGAATAAGGTCCTACTGCTTCGATACTCATAATTTTTGTCTCTTGGGTTAAATTAAATCTACTAATCCGTTAATCTATATACTTATATACTTATAGTATAAATTATATGTATACATTTTTAAACCCCATGATTTACATTTCTTTACATTTCGTTCCGTAATCATTAAAATAGAAGATTTAATTAGTATTGCCTTTGCGGACACCTCTTGTTATTGCCTCAAGTATCCTTGAAACTTTCACTACCTCTATTCCGTTAAAGTTTTCTTGTACATCATTCGCATCAGGTATTATTATACGTTTAAAACCAAGTTTCTGCGCCTCATTTATACGTTTCTCAATATGATTGACAGCTCTTATCTCTCCGGATAAACCAAGTTCACCGACTATTGCTGTCTGCATATCAAATACAACATCACGAACACAAGTAACTATTGCTAATGCTATCCCCAAATCCGCAGACGGCTCGTTTACGTCTATTCCGCCAATTACATTTACATAAACATCCTGCTTTGAAAGATTAAGTCCGATTCTTTTTTCCAAAACTGCAAGTATCTGAAGAAGCCTTCCTGTGTCAACACCATTAGCAACTCTTCTCGGAGCAGGATAAGGTGTTGTTCCGACAAGAGCTTGTATCTCTACAAGCAAAGGTCTTGTACCTTCACTTGTCACAATTATTGTACTTCCGGGGGTTTGTGTTTGATTATACTCTTTTAAAAATAATTCACTCGGATTCACAACTTCTGTCAACCCTTTTGCTCCCATCTCAAAAATTCCGACTTCTGATGTGTTTCCAAATCTATTTTTAATTGAACGTAATATTCTATAGCTCTTATATTTATCTCCCTCAAACTGAATTACGGTATCTACCATATGCTCCAATACTTTTGGACCTGCTATATTTCCCTCTTTTGTAACATGACCAATCACAACTATTGATACATTTTGTGTCTTTGCTGTCTGCATAAGAGAATTACAACATTCCCTTATCTGAGAAACACTTCCGGCCGAACTCTGAATCATCGAGGTATAAATCGCCTGAATACTGTCTACTATAACTAAATCAGGGTTTAAAGATTCTATATGTTTTTTTATTAATTCCAAATTAGTTTGAGGATAAATATACAAATTATCTGATCTTACCCCCAGCCTTTCCGCACGAAGCTTTACCTGACTCGCAGATTCTTCTGCAGAAACATACAAGACTTTTTTGTTCTGTCTGCACAATTCACCGGATGTTTGAAGCAAAATTGTAGACTTCCCTATTCCCGGATCACCTGCTATTAAAACCAGTGAACCCTGAACGATTCCGCCGCCCAGCACTCTGTCAAACTCAGATATATTAGTAGAAAAACGTATCTCAGAATTTAATTCTATCTCAGAAAGCTTCATCGGAGGAACACTGTCTAAAACCTCTACTGTCAAGTCTTTCTTGGTTAAAGACTCGCTTACTTCTTCAACAAAAGAACCCCAGCTTCCGCATTCAGGACATTTTCCTAAATATCCTGCCGTTTCATATCCGCAATTTTCACATACATATTTTGATTTAACTTTTGCCATACTAACCATAAAGAAAGATTTGACCAATAAGCCAAATCTTATCTCATACTACACTACTAACCTAAAATTCCCCTAACCTTTATTTACAGGGATAATTAACTTTTGACCTATTGATAAAGCATTTGGATTAGCCATCTTATTAGCCTCTTGGATTAAATTAACTTTATCCATATCAAAAGTTCCGTAAAATCTTATTATAATACTTTCTAAAGTATCGCCTTCTTTAACAATATATTCTTCTTTTGTTACTATCGGAGCCGTAGCAGATTTTGACGAATCTGCAGGTATAAACCTGAATTTTGCATTCTCCTCAGCTACAGGTTTAATTTTTGGAACAGCATCTTCTTTTGGTGTTGATATGTTAATTAAAATACTTACAAAGGTTGTAATCAAAAGCGTTACAATCACACCTGCTATCAAGCCTATCACAAAATACGCTTGCGGAGCTTTTTCTGTCTTTTGCTGTCTTACACCAAAATTCTGTAAAAGCACATCTAACTCACGATTTTTGCTTTGCTTTCTATAAAAATCTTCTTCCTGATGCTCTCTGTTATAACGACTAAGAGCTTCCATCATCGCAACTTTTTCTCTTGTAATATTTGATCTTCTTAATGTTGTGCTTTTCATAACCCCTCACAGCTTTTGGCATAATTACTGCCACCTTATATAAAATTAACATAAAACAATATGTCGTGCAAATTTGTAACAATAGAATATTAAGTTTTGTAACACCAATATTTTAAAGATATTCATGTTAGCATGTTACTATGAATTGTTTTTTTAGAAATCAGCACGAAGCACTTTTTAATGCAACAAAGCCATACCAATACGTTGGCGGTGAATTTTTATCTTACAACAAAGATTGGGACAAATCTTCAGTAAAATTTGCTTTTGTTTTTCCCGATAAATACGAAATCGGAATAAGCAATCTCGGGGTTAGAATTATTTATGACAGGGTTAATAAGGTTGAACGTATGCTCGCTGACAGGGCTTACGCTCCTGAACCAGACTTTAAACCGGACTTCCTATACGGTGTTGAAACAAAAAGAGCTTTAAAGGACTTTGACGGAATAGGTTTCTCTCTTCAATACGAACTTTCTTATCCAACAGTTTTAAAAATGCTTGAAATGTCAGGTATAGGCATAAAAAACAGCGAAAGAGGAGAGAATGAGCCTATAATTTTTGCAGGCGGGCCTTGCACATTTAATCCACTGCCTTTAAGCGATTTTATAGATGTTTTTTGCATTGGTGACGGCGAAGACATGATGGTTGAAGTATGCGAAGTTCTTGAACGAACAAAGGGCAGACCAAGAAAAGAAAGAATTAACACTCTTTGCAATATCGAGGGTTGCTGGGGATTAAACAGAGAAATCAAATCGCATAAAACCGTTAATAAGAGAATATCACCTCTAACATTAGAGAATGCTTCAACTGCCTACCCAATACCGTTTTCAAGCTCTGTTCACGATAGAGCAATAGTAGAAATTCGCAGAGGTTGCGGAAGAATGTGCAGATTTTGCCAACCGGGACATGTTACACTTCCGATAAGAGAACGTGAAGCGGAAGATATTATTAAAATCACAAAAGAATTAATAAATAATACCGGATATGACGAGTATTCTCTGCTTTCTTTATCATCAAACGATTACGCAAATATAAACGAAGTTATTAAAGAATTGTCACTGGACTTTAATAAAAGAAAAATCAACGTATCGCTCCCAAGCCAGCGTATTGACGGATTTAATTTAGAGCTTGCAAATCTTATGCAATCTGTACGCAAATCCGGAATGACACTCGCACCTGAAGCCGGCAGCCAAAGACTTAGAAATGTAATTAAGAAAAATATTTCGGAAGAACAAATTTTAGATGCTGTGTTAACACTGTATAAGAATGGTTGGAACAAGATTAAATTCTATTTCATAGCCGGACTTCCAACAGAAACTATTGAAGATATGGATGAGATGGCTAATCTTTTAAGTAAAATTAAATATAGAGCAAAACAGATTAAGCAAGAACTTAACTTAAATCACGGTTTAGAACTCACATGTACAGTTTCTATTTTTGTGCCAAAACCATTTACGCCACTTCAGTGGTGCGGTCAAATGGATTTGAATATTGTATCTGAACATATAAAATATTTAAAAGAAAAAACTAAACATATTAAAGGTGTAAAAATTAATTATCATGAAAGCTCTGTTTCTCAAATAGAAGCGGTACTTACAAGAGGTGATGATACGCTTTGTAATTATATATATGCACTATATAAAAAAGGGTGTTACTTAGATGCTTGGGGTGAGTATTTTGATAAAGACGTATGGTCAGAAACTGCACAAGAATGCGGTTTTTCTCTTTCTAAACTTGCCAAAAAAGAATATAATTTGGAAGATGTATTGCCTTGGGATTTTGTAAATGTGGGAATCTCTAAAGAGTGGTTACAAAAAGAGTACGAGCTTGCAATGTTACAAGGTAAAGAATTTAATTTACAAAAAACTTGCGAACATAATTGCGTTAACTGCGGTGTTTGCACTTCTTTAAAGACAAAAAAAGTTCTTGCTAAGCCTTACAAAGCATCTGATAAAGCTCAACACATACTTGACGTTAAGCCTATAGATCCGACAAGAGCAAATGTCGATATGAGTATTCCCGTTTATCGCTATCGCTTAAAAATAACAAAAAAAGGGCTACTAAAATACTTTTCACACCTTGATTGGCAGAACACATTCCATAAATGTCTTGCAAGGACAGGACTTAAGATAGTTTATTCACTGGGTTTTAATCCGACAATGAAAGTTTCTATGGGTATTGCTTTGCCGCTTTTTGCGGAAAGTGAAGGCGAACTTGTTGATATTGAAGTATATGACAATCTATCGGAGCAGGATTTAATGACTTTGATAAATTCAAAATTACCTGAAGGTGCAAAAGTTATTAGTGTTAAATCTGTTGAAAGATACACAACGGCAGTTGATATAGAAGCTCAATGGGCAGAATACAAAATCACGCCATATAAAAAACAAATACATAACACAGAAGAAACATTAAACCCTGTAGGTCAGGTTATACCTGACAATAAATTTATCACAGAAGTCGAAAAACTGCTTTCTTCTCCTCAAATACTTATAACAAAGAAAAATAAAAAAGGGATTGAAAAAACTACCGATTTCAAAAAATCAATCGGCTCGTATAAATTTGAAAATGACAGTTTATATATCTTTTTGAAAGTAGGACAAGGTTCGGATATCCCGGCTCTCAGAGCAGATGATTTAATGAAACTGATTAATCCTAACCAAATATTTGAAATAACCAGAATAAGATTTTTAGACGAAAAATTGAATGAAATGTAATTGTATATTTTTTCTTCCATTTTATCCTCCGTGTTTTATGAACCTGCTTATAGAGAGTGAATTTAATGTCAGGCGGAGCCTGGCCTAGAAAGGGTTTATCCTCAATTCTTTCATAATATATTCAACATTTTACAATTTATACATTCACCGCAGTAGGTCAGGTTTTACCTGACAATAACTTTATATAAGATACTTTGTCTATTTTTTCTTCTGTTTAAGTCTGCTTTGATTGCATATTGCAATCCATTGATTGTAATATGTCAATAGCATAATATAATAAGCATTATGAGTAAATAAAGAGCGAACTAACTAACAAGATATGTTTAAGAATTAAATTTGAGAGAATAAAAAGAAATTGGTCACAAGAACAGTTGTCTGAATATGCTGACCTAAACAGGAATACAATAGGAAATCTGGATAGAGGAATAGCATCTCCTGCGGTTGAAACTCTTGAAAAACTCGCAAAGGCATTTGATATGACTATTTGGGACTTGATTGATATTTCAAAAATAGAATTTTAAACCATTTGTTCACCTTTTTACATTTACTTTACAAACTGAGCAAATTTTTGTATTATAAAATTATGGTTTTTCTTTAAATTATATTTAGAATTTAAAGAAAAATGAGAAAGGTTTTATAAAAAAACATATTTTTGATTTATACGGATATATAAATTAAAAACATGTTA
>CADBXV010000019.1:24180-38602 GCA_902798645.1 uncultured bacterium | reverse complement strand
AAGTAGAGCATCAGGTCGTGTTCGTCAATTGACATTGAACACGACAGTAGTAAAGGATTAAAGAAAATGAAAGACACGATAGCAAACAAAATTGTTATAGCCGAGCGTGACAACATTGCTGCGGTTATAGAAAACGGAAAAGTAGCGGAATTTTTTGTACACAGGGGAGATATAATTCTTGGTGACGTTTACTTGGCACAAGTAGAAAATATTCTTCCTTCGATTGAAGCAGCATTTGTGAACGTAGGCTCAGACAAGATGGGATTCCTTCACGCACAGGATATCGGAGGAAAAGGCGCACTACAAGATAAATTAAAACCGAAACAAAGACTTGTTGTACAGGTCGTTAAAGAACCTGTAGGACATAAAGGTCCTCGTGTAACAACAGAAATATCGCTTCCCGGAAGATTTTTAGTTCTTATGCCAAATGAAGCCGGAATTAACGTAAGTAAAAAAATAACCTCCTCAAAAGAAAGAGCAAGGCTTAAATCTTTAGTTAACCTTCTAAAACCTGTTGGTGTAGGAATTATTGTAAGAACAGAGGCTGAAGGTCAAACAGAAGCTGATATCCAAGAGGATTTAGAAATCCTTTTGGAAAAATGGAATAATATTGTAACTTCTGCTGAAAGTATGGATCCGCCAAGTCTTTTATACCGTGACCAAGACTTATTATACAGAGTAATTCGTGAAGCTTGTAATGAAGAAACTCAAGAAATTATTGTCGATACAGGATTTGCACTAAACAGAGTTCAAAATCTGCTGCAAAATTGGCACATGAACAAAAATATCAATGTAACATTATACAAAGGCTCCGAACCGTTACTTGTTGCAATGGATATTCATAAAGAAATTAAAGCAGCACTTCAAATGAAGGTAAATTTACCGTCCGGCGGTTATTTATTTATCCAAACAACAGAAGCTCTAACTGTAATTGATGTTAACAGCGGTAAGTTTACAAATTCTGCAACTCAAGATGAAACAATTTTAAAAACAAATATTGAAGCTGTTCATGAAATTGCTCGTCAGCTAAGACTTCGCAACATTGGTGGTATGATTATTATTGACTTTATTGATATGACAAACCGTATTGATAAATTAACAATGATGGAAGAATTAGAACTTGCGATGGAAGCTGATAAAGCTAAACCGCAAGTCGGTCAATTATCTGATTTAGGACTTGTTGAAATGACACGTCACAGACAAGGTCAAGCTATTAGCGAGATCTTTGCTAAGCGTTGTCCTCACTGTCAAGGTAACGGTTACATAATGGAAGACTTAAAATTTGCTGCATCTACTGCCGAAGGTGAATATAGAGCTAAAGCTGCCAAAATTAAACTTCCGATGAATGACAGAAAGAAATTCTCTAATAATAAATTTAATAATAAAAATGAAGGGCAAAATAATAAGCCGCAAGAAGAAATAAAAGAAATAAAAGAAATTCAGCAAGCTCCAGAGCCAAAAATTGAACAAATAGAAAACCCTGCAATAAATGCTCAAACTGAAGCTCAAGAAATAAAAGAAGAAAAACAAGCAAAAACTCAAAGAGGAAAAGGCAGAGGACGTAAAAAGGTCAAAGAATCTGACGTTCAGGTTGATGAAAAACTTGCATCTACAGTTTTAAATTCTGATGCTGAGATTGCACCTGTGATTGATAAAAAGACTGTAAGTAAAACAAAGGGAAGAAAAAAATCAGAAGAACCTAAAGAGGCAGAACAAAATATTACAGATGTTCCTGCAGAAACTGCTGTTGAAGAAAAAAACGAGAAAAAACAAAAAGCTGAACAAAAACGCTCTCGCAGACCAAACAGAGGTACTAATAAAACCCGACAACAGAAAAAAACTCAAGAATCTACTGAAGGATAAAATCTGCATGAATAAACTTTTTGCAATATTAATAATGTGTTCACTTTTGCTCCCTGTTCTTGCAACAGAAGAACAAGGAGCTGAGTTAGCAACAATGAATGAAGAAACTCAGGAAGTAATTGTTCCGGAGCAAACTGAACTGCAAAATGAGTTTAAAACAGAAATTGAACAAAAGCAAAATACAGAACCGGAACTTCTGCTTCCCCCTAAGAATACACCTCGTACAAAATATAAAGAACCGGTCGGGAAAAAGAATCTAATAAAAAAATTTATTATTGCAATGGTTTGTGTTGCAGGTACTTCAATATTTTTATATGGGGCGCTTAGCTTATATAATAAATTCAGAAACGCTTTAACACCCAATCAAACAGTACCTCCCGAAGGAGAGCAACCACTGGAAGCACCTAATGATTTAACTGATGCAATAAAAACATTTGTAGAAAAAACCCGCTGGGACAAGTAGGCAAACGAGGTTTTATTATGACCAGAGAATTTGATTTTTATGTTATTCCGACACCTATTGGTAATATTCGGGATATTACATTAAGAGCTATAGAAGTTTTGAAAAGTGTTGATTTAATTGCCTGTGAAGACACCAGAACAACTCAAAAAATACTTAATCACTATGATATAAAGACTAAATGTATCTCATACCATAAGTATAACGAGCGTGAAAGAGTTGATTTTTTCTTGTCAGAGTTAAACTCAGGGGAAAAAATTGCGCTGGTGTCTGATGCAGGAACACCAATGATTTGTGATCCGGGTGAAATAATAATAGATGAACTTATCAAAAATGGTTTTTCTGTAACTTCACTTCCGGGGGCTTGCGCTGTTACCACGTTTTTATCTCAAATTCCAAGAGATAGTGAAGAATTTACATTTATCGGATTTATCCCGAGAAATGAAGGGCAAATTAAAGAAATTGTTCTAAAACACATATCAGATAATCTTGTATTCTATGATTCACCGGAAAGAATACTAAAAACTCTTTCAGTCATAAAAGAAACAAGAGGGGATATAAAAATAGCTTTAGGACGTGAACTGTCAAAGCTTTTTGAAGAAGTGAAAGTCGGACTTATATCAGATATTATCAACCATTTTAAAGATGGAATAAAAGGCGAAATTGTTTGTATGGTTTATGCAGACAAAAATGCTCAAGACAGAGAACTTGATTACAAAATTAAAGAGCTTAAAACAAAAGGATTCAGAGATAAAGAAATCTCCGTAATTCTTTCTACACTTTTTAATCTTAATAAAAATGAAGTTTATAAAAGAAGTTTGGAATTATGATTTCGGATTTATCGTGCATTAAAATGCACACTACTCATGATGCTTCATTTGGTGCGTCAAACGACGCACCCTACGTGACTATACTTTTTAATCTTAATAAAAATGAAGTATACAAACGAAGTTTGGAATTATGATTTTAGCTTGCTCAGTAATTCTGCAGTCAATGTTCTAATAACCGATTTAGAAGTGTATGAAGCATTCACAACATCATTTATTGTTGATGTAAAAATCTTCATAGGTTCGACTGTTCCATGTTCTGTTTGAAATGGTGCAAGAATTTTTTTAATTAATTTTAAATCTTTTGCCGGAAGATTTTTCACAACTTTTATATAATCTAAATCATTAGTAGCCATATCAAAATATGCATTCATCATTCCTTTTTTATATGCTTGTTCCTCGGATTTTCTCATTTGTATGCGTGAAGCCAAATAAGCAGTTTGATTTGTTTCATACTCTCTTGCATTTTGCGCAGCTTTTGTAAGTCCGTATAAAATTTCTTTTTTTCCTTGAAAACCTACTCCGTTTATTTTTAAATCCATAAATTATATACTCCTATTGTTCTTTATATTTTTGTTATAACCCTCTAAAAATATTTTTTGCTATTTTATTTACAAAGATTTACATAAAATTATGTTAAAATTATTTTATCAGGAGGAATTAAAATGGCAAAAATTATAACAATCGGAAGTGCAACAGTAGATGTTTTTGTAGAGTGTGATGAAGCTAATATTGTTTCAGTATGTACAAAAGATCATAACAGAGATTTTATGAGTTATCCTTATGGTTCAAAGATTGATATATCATCATTTTCATCAAGAGTTGGCGGAGGCGGAGTTAATACAGCATGTAACTTTGCAAATCTTGGGTTTGACACATCCGCTATTTTTAAAATAGGTGAAGATATTTATTCTGAAGGTATTATGCACTTCTTTAAAAAACATAAAGTAAATCTTAAACATATTATTCAAAAGAAAGATGTTTCAACAGGTTTTTCTATAATTTTAGTAAGTTTCCAAGGGGACAGAACAGTTCTTGCTCACCGCGGAGCAAATGCTCTTATAAAAAAAGAAGAAATAGATTTTGATGCAATAAAAGATGCTGATTTTATCTATGTCGCACCACTAAACGGTGAATCAAACGCTGTTATTGAACCTCTTGTAGACTTTGCACATAAACACGATTTAAGTATCTGCTTTAATGCAGGGACTACAAGTCTTAAAAAAGGTCATAAACATTTGGATAAAATCCTTAAATATGCTCACGTCGTTGTTATGAATAAAGAAGAAGCAATAATGGCAACAGGAATACAAGTAAGACCGGATACAAAAACGGAAAAATTTTCTCAAGAGCTTGTTCACCCTGATATTAAAAAAATGCTTAATACAATGAAAGTTCAAGAATATCAAGTAATTGTAATAACAGACGGTTCTAAAGGAGCTTACGCATACGACGGGAAGAAGTACTATTTCTGCCCGACATTCCCATCACCGGTTGTATCAACTCTTGGTGCAGGTGATGCTTTTGCTTCAACCTTCTGCGGAGCATTAAACAGAACCGACCTTAATATCGGTTTATCATTGATGTACGGTTCAGTAAACTCTGCAAGCGTTGTTTCGGAATTTGGCGCAACAGACGGACTTTTGACGTTTAAAGAAATTGAAAAACGTTTAAAAGAAAATCCTGATTATACATATTTAGTGTGTTAATGTGAGGATTACTAAAAAATCAAAATCACCTCTAAAGCCAATGAACACCGTAGGGTGGGTTAAGCCTTCAATAACCGTTATTTTGGGTCTATAATCGAGAAATGGCGAACCCACCGGCATTAAGGTAAATTTTGATTTTTGGGTTGTTATCTTAAACTGCCATTGTGGAAGGATTTGTGAAAGGATTAATGTATCAACAGTTATCACCAAATATGCTAAAAACTTTTCAAGAATGTCCACGCAAGTTCGATTTTCGATACTTGCAGGATATTCAAATGCCTGTTAATGATGAAATATTTGAATTTGGTAAAAATATTCACGCACTTGCTTCATATTATCTTAGAGGCGAAAACATTGATAAAATGGAAAAATCACTCTCTCCTAAAGAATTGGAAGTATGGAATTATCTAAAATCTTCAAAATATTTTGAATATGACGTTGTAAATACAGAATATAATCTTGCAGTAAAAATAGGCAAACATTTTTTCGGAGGAAGGCTTGATGCTTTGGTTAAAGATGGGGATAAATACTACATATTGGATTACAAAACAGGCTCTGCCCCAAAGAACGCAAAATATGATTATCAAACAATAATTTATACACTTTGCGTAAAAGAGTTTTTTAAAACAAATAATATTGCTTTTGTATATCTGGATTTAAAACACAGAGAAGAAGTCTTTTTACCTTATAAACAAGAACTGGAAGAAGAGTACAAGCAACGCCTGACAGATATTTCAATCAAGATAGATAACTATGAATCATCAAAAAAGAAAAATGAGTGCCTAAACCCTGATAATACTCTCAACTATCCTTGTGAATATTCTATTATTTGTTATTAGATTTCTCTTCACTGACAAATTTTATTTTAAGTTTATCAAGTGCATTCATAACAGCCAAATTCACAGATGGCAATTCAATTTCATGAGTTCTAAAATTTGCAGGTATTCGAAATTCTTTTGTTAGTTGGTTCACTTCATTATACAAATATTTATGCTCTTGATTTTCTTTTCCTCTTATTCTTATCCCAGCCTTAAAATTTGTCCCATTGGTTGACGATATATTATTAACTTTCATTATAGTTTCCTCTTTGTTTGCAATAATTGTATTTCTTACACTTTTAGTTTACTACAAATGCTACTTTAAATCAATATAATATGTGTAACCGTTCAACGTCTTACCATTTGTAAATAAAGAGAAGATTTGTATTTCTAACATTCCCCTGCGGGGATAAACCCTCTCTCTAACTCTCCCCATAGAGGAGAGTGTAAGTTCCTGATTTTTTTAAAACTTTTTCTGCAAACTTTATCCACTATATTATGTAAATTTTTGTAACAAAATATCAATTTGCATTAAAGTTTTTTTTAAAGTTGCCGATAAAACATGTAGATATCTATAATTATGTGCAAAAATATTAAAGACATTAAGGATGAGAAAAAATGAACAATTTTATGTATTACCAGTACAATAACTCACCGCAAGCACAAGCTTTGCAGGACAAGGAGAGGGCAGATGCATTTATTAAGCGTATTGAGCCGTTTAAAGATATAAAAACTCTTGGAGAGGCAAAGGATCTTGCAAAAAAGATTTTACCTGTAAAAGATGATATTACAAGTTTCTTTGTCGGCAAATTAAAGTGTACTGTTGTAAACAGAGCAAAAAGTTTTAGAATTTCCGTTGATAACACCAACGAATTTATATGTTATGACTTTTCTTAGAACCTAAAGGAGCAAAAATGATAGATAAAAGATTTGAATTCCCACAATTTGACGGAAGATTTACTATTAACAGTGACGGACAGAGCAGAAATAAGCTTGAGATAGAAAAGAAAGACACAATTGGCATGAGCGATGCCGAGATTGAAGCAGAATTCAATCAAATCAAAAATAATGTTGTTAATGGCAGCATATCGATTGAAGCTGCGCTTGAACAATTAAGAGACTTGGAAGAGCGCGGATGCAAAAGTTTTAACATTAAAGAAGAAAACGGTGTAATTACTTTTGAGTTTAACGGAAAGTCATATACAATTAAACAAGTTAAAACCCAAGCAGAAGGAATGGGTGTTACACAAGATAGCGTTAGTGATTCTGACAAGTTAGGGAATTTCAAAAATCTTGCAGTTACAATAGGCAATTTTGTATCATTAGGAATTTTAAAGCAAGTAAAATCTGCAAGTGAAGCAGAAATAAAACTTGAAGTCCAAGGTGGTTACTTATATTATGCCATAGATCATGATAAAGCAATAGAATATTTTGGTGAAGATGTTTCAAGTTTTGAAGACATGTGGCAGATAATAAAAGATAACGGTGAAGAATATGATTTAGCCACATCACTTAAAATATTAGAACTCTTTGATATAAATCAAAAATTTAAGCAATGTGTTATCGGGCCGGTTAATGATACAGACCCTGATACAGGTGAAGCACACTATTACTTTATGCTGAACTTTGACAAGATTGATGAATTGTTCCCCGGACAAAACATAACTTCATTAAATGATTTGATAGCAGCGGCAGGACTTGCAAAAGATCCTGTATTAAACGGAGAAATCGGCAATTATACACAAGGATATACCGGTGACTGCTGGCTGCTTGTCGGTTTAACATCTCTTTCATCATCAAGCAAAGGCAGAGAAGTTATCAAGAAAGCAATACACGTTGATAATGAAAACAGAATGGCTTATGTAACATTCCAAGGTGTACACGATAAAAACGGTAACCCGATAACAATAGAATTAAGTTTTGATGAATTAAAAGCATTTAATACGGATAGTTTATATTATGACTACTTCTCAGACGGAGATGACGATGTATTATTGATGGAAATGGCGACAAATGAATTAATTAAGTTAATTGTTGCAGGCGAAACTGATTATGTACATCAAAACGAAGACGGTGCTGATTTTGAGATGGATGAAGAAAGCGGATTGTATATTGAAGGCGGATTTCCTGAAAATATGATATTCTTCTTAACAGGATTGAGAACAAGTACTGATTATAGCGGATTTGAAGGCGCTAATCCGACTGATGCGGCAGGGAAACCGATTAATTCGGATGGATTTTTAACAGGAATTGACAGTGACACTATAACAAATCTTTTGAATTCTGCAACTGAAGGAAGTGTATTCTCATTCGGTCTGTACAGTGATGTGGATTCTGTTGAAGAATCTCCGGAAGGAAGCGGCGAATATTATACTGTCCGCAGATTTACAGATGTTGATGGAAATGAGCATGAACTTAAACTTCCTATATACTATGAAACTAATGATAAAGGTCAGCCGGTAGATAAAGACGGCAATGTAACAAGCAATCCTAATGAATTTGTTTATACATCAGTAAGCGGTCATGCCTTGGCATTCAGCGTAAATAAAAACTCTAACCCGCCTACGGTTACAATAGTAAATCCATGGAATTCATCCGAAAAAATTGTAGTTGATTGGGATACATTTATCGATTTAGGTATCGGCGAAATAGAATCTCTTGATATTTCTAATTACAAAGTCCCTGAAAATCCGTTTGAAGCTTCTTCTGATGTTGTTATTCAAAGAGAAGCAGAGAAAATCATAAGTGCACCTAGTGTTCAAACGGGAACTACACAAAGTTCAGAAACAACATTGCCAAAAACATTTAGTGATATAGCAAATTCTCCAAATTCAGACTTCAGAACACTATACGCAAAAATTCTTGCTGCAATAAAAGATGCCGGAGGCAATACAAATAACTTATCAATATCTGTTCAAATAAATGAAGAAAACGGAACGATTACCGTATCTGTTTCTTACAATGATATTGATGATTCTGCAAACTTTAGCGTTACATTAAATAATGATACAAACAACATAGCTCAGATTATTGCATCAGGTCATGGCAACAATTTAGACGGACACGAGTTCAAAGATATTTTAAGCGAAGTTGCACCATACGATATGGAAGAAGCATATAATGCCCTTCTTAGCGCAAAGTCCGGAGATTTGGATGCATTGTTATCCTTAGAGATGTTCGGAATCAGCGTTGATTATGCAGTACAAAAAGGTGATAGTTATGAAGTTGACATAAAAATAAACGGCAAAAAATCGACAATCAAGCTAAACAATATTAGTAAAGAAAGTTTGGAATCAAAAGGATTGATACAAACGGAATCTCCTTCTGTTACAAATAAAGCGCTTTATGATATTATTGACCAATTTACATCAGGCAAATTAACGTTTGATGAATTAGCAAAGGCTCTTAAAGAATTTGGTGTAAAAAACTTGTTATCTAACCATACAAAATTTGAAGGCAGCGGTAACAGTCAGGTTTATGTAATCAACATCGAAGTTGACGGTGTAAAATATGAGTTCAGATGTAATATAAAGGGGGCAAATGATACAAAAACAGATAATCTGAATGACAAAGGCATCACATACAATACCCTTACATATGAAGACATCCTTACTCAAGCAAGAAGAAACGGATTTGAATTAGATGATACTATTTTAAAGACATACTTTACAATTGTTGCAAGTGAAGACGGAAAAGCTACAAAGTATGTTTTAAACAAATCTGCACTAATGAGCAAGGGTGCTTCAACTATAGCTGAATTATTTAAAGTATTGAAAGATAATGGTGCATTAGAAAGCAGAAGAACAGAAAAAATACATTATATTATGAAAGATTTTGCTTCTCGTCTAATTAGCTTTGATGAACTTGCAAAATTCCTTAACAAAGAATTTGGCATTACAAATTTACTTTCTAATCACACAAAAATTCAAGACAACATGTATATTATAAATATAACTGTTGACGGTGTTACTTATGAATTCAGTTGTCCGAAAACAACGAATAATCCTGTCCTTGATACAATAACAGCCAAAGAATATGAAGCTTTGTCTGCCGATGAAAAATTATTATGGACAGTCTCAGTAAGAGAAGGCGGAAATGCTATTTATTATACAAGAAAAGATTTGAGTTCAGAACAGATTGCGTACTTGAATTTCTTGAAAGAAATTGATATCAGCAAGGTTGAAGGATATACTCTTGCAGACGGCAAAACTTCTCCTGACGTAGTAAAAGACCGCAAAACATACAGAGAAAGTCTTAAAGAACTATTAGAACCTATCATTGCAAAATTACAAGAAAAGGTTGAAGAAAAAGGACTAGTTTGGGCTGATGTATATAAAGAAGTATTTGAAGCTGTCGTAAAACAAAGAAATTCTCTTAAAACTGTAAATCAAGCAGTAGATAAATTCTTGCAACTTATTCTTGACAAACTAAACGTCAACGCATCAACTAATCCGACTGCAACTAATATCGACAAAGATGATTTTATTAAAGACTTTATAAGTGACATTGATCCTAAAAAAGTTCTTGAAGACAATAAAGATGCTGTCGGCGATACAGAGTTAGTTGCAAAATACACAGGTGTATTCAGTGATGTTGGTGATGTTGAAGACGAAATTGAAGGAACTTTGAGAAAATTCCATGATATTCTTAAGGAAAAACTGGGTGACAATTTTGATGAAACTACATTTGAAAACTATTTGAAAACAATAGTTGACAAATACAAATTGACAACAAAATCCGTGAAAGTAAAACAAGTTGTTGATGATTTCTTGGCACTATTTGCTAATAATATGAAAGCGGAACTTGATGCAAATCAAGCAGTGATAAATGATATCGGCAATATGGTTAAGAGCAAATTAGAAACCGGTGAAGACTTAAAAGGTGCTTTAGAGTTCTTAAAACAATATCCGGAAGCAAAAGTAACAGTTACACAAACGACGGATAAAGACGGTAACAAGAAGTATTCAATCAAGATTACCTACGGCTCAAATGAATGGGGACCATTTGAAGTTGACAATAATGAAACAAATACTAAGCTGCTTCATGACTTTGGTGTTGAATTCTCAACCGGTAATGCTAACCTTGATAAATTCTATAAAGCGGCAAATACAGATAAAACACCTTATGAAACATTTGCAGAGTTTGCAAACGCTATTAAAGGGTTGGAAGATAGCATTACAATAACCAGAGGAAATTCTCATCCTGTTATCTTGACTGTTAAGTATAAAGATGCAGACGGTAACGAATACACAATCTCTGTATACTTGAAAGATAGTAACGAGAATATAGCTGCAACAGAAAAAGATGCAATTGAAAAATACTTTAATGCTGTTCAGTTTGGCTTGGATAACATTAACGGTTATAAAGACAACGAGAAAGTTACAAGCGACAAGCTTAATGCACCGGACTATGATAATGTAAAAGCTAAATTCAAACAAAAAATATGGGAGCTTATAAAAAATGCTAAAAATAATGCTGTCATAAAGACAATGCTAAGTCAATTTGAAAATCAATGGGGGTACGCAATTGATGAGAATAAGCTTAAAGAAATAATTAATCAATTACTGGATAATTATAATGTAAGCAAATTCCGTACAATTAGCGGTACGTATTATGAGTTCTCAACACAAGATGTATTTGATGCATTAATCAAAGAATTGAAAAACTATGTAGATAAAAATAATCCGTCAACAAAACCATATACAGAAAACGATTTAACAAAAGAAGGCATACCTACAGATCTTATAAATGACGAGGAGTTATTTATAAAAGACGGTACAAATTACAAGATGAATATTGTTGGAATACAAAAACGATATAGTGATTATATTGGTGCTACAGGTATTATTATTGATACACCTGAGAAACTTGCTAAAGCTATCAGATGGTCATACAATTTAACAGATAAAACAGAAAATGTAAAAACCGCACAAAATGTTGTACAAAATTCTAACACCCAAATCAAATTGACTTTCAAGGTTGATAGTAACGGAAAAGTAGTCTTTGTAAAAGATAATGATGCTATATTCAGAGCCAGCACAGATTACACCAAACAAGGTATTTTTGACAAATTGAAAAACGAACTCAAAAGTAAGTTTAAAGATGACATAAAAGTTATATTCGGAAGTAGTAATGACACAACAATTGATAAGCTGTTTAATTTGGCTTTATTAATGGTATTGCAAGGTGAATCACAATTGTACACAGACGTGAGTGCAAGCGTGATTATGAACAAGGTAATTGATATGTTCTTTAAACTTTTACAAAATGCAAAAGATAATGATACAACAAGAGAATATATCCTAAATTATCCGAATAATAGCATACTTGCAGGCATGGATCCGACAAAAACCACAAACTCGTTGTATCAACTTTATAACATTAAGTCAACACCGGGAGATGATGACTGGGTTGATATTTTCAGCACAAAAACAGAAAGCCATAACATAGATAAAGAACCATGGCAAGTAAATATTACACATATTAGTGGTGATAGAGACCAGAATGATTACAAAGTTCTTAATGATGCTATTGACAAACTGTTTGACAAATATCTAAATAAATTGTACCCGACATTATCTATCTCTCAAATTACGGATTTATTCAACAAAGCAATAGGAACTACCATTGGTACATTAAATACAGCAAGACCTTATGATGGAACTGGTACAGGCGGTGTATACGGACACGGAAATTACTACGCTAATGACAGCGCCTTAAATGATTCGTTTAATGGTGATTACGTAAGTGTTCAGGCATTCCTGTTACAATTGGCATTCGAGATGGAAACATTGGTAAATGAAGAGATATTGGTTAACATAGCTCAAACCACAGGCGGTACCACAGGCAGCGGCAATACAGACGGTGGGACAACCGGCGGAACTACCGGTGATGGCAGCGGATCGAGCTCAGGTTCAGGTGGGACTCAATCTTCTACAGGCGGTACAACAGGAGCCGGACAAACTACACCACCTGACTATAGCAATGTAGATCCGGTACTAGCCAATTTGTTTACAAGCATTGATTCCTACCCATATGCAAATACAATCGTTTCAACTGAAGACGAAGCAAGAGCAATAATAGAAGAACAATGCAGGTTATTAGACTTTATGTATAATGATGATAGAGGCAACTTCGAGTCTATACTTGATTCATTCTTACAGGAAGAATTTATTAACTACGGAATTATTAAGCAATCAGAACTTCTGAAACAATTTATCTTGTATGTTCAAGAGGATTATTACGAAGATTATAGACTTGCAATGGGTATAGATACATAGACCATTTAGTTCAGGTTACAACTGACAAAACTAAATCAAAAAATCAAACCCTCTCTCTAACAATCTTAGTTGGAGAGAGGATTTTCTTACATATCGGTTGAAATATTTCCTTATCAAGAAGATAGAAATTGCTTATGTATCAACAAACAAAATTCCCCCATCAAGAAAAGCATACTTATATCTTTACTAATGTACCAATCCAAAGCCCAATATAAATACACAAACTATAAACACAAGGGCTACTATTCCGGTTAACTTGTTCAACCCTTTTTCTGCGCTCTTTTGAGATGTAAACATTTGTGCAGCATTACCTATCCCTGCAATTCCGTCACCTTTTGGTGAATGCATTAATATCAATACTATCATTAATACTGCTGATACTACCATTATTGTCCAAAGTAATTTTAACATTTGTTCTCCTTTTTATGACGGCTTTCACCAACTTAATATAACTTTTGGGATTTTTGTCAGGTTAATACCCATCTTATATTATATAGTTGGTGCATTTTTGCTGATTTATTGCGCCTTTGCCTTCTTTATAAAATGCGCACGTTTTGAATTTAACTTAATATTATCAAAAGTATATAACCTTGCAGGACGTTTCGAAGATGATTTTGAAAACTCGTTCAATTCTCTCAAACCCTCTGTTGTAATAACTTTCTTTCTGAAATTACGTTTGTCAAGTTTCTTTTCCATTATCATCTCATAGGCTTTTTGCATTTCGGTTAAAGTGAATTTTTCATTCAATAACTGGTATGCTACAGGACACATTTCCAAGCGTTCACGAGTTCTCTTAAGAGAGTATTCTATAATCTCCTTGTGGTCAAATGCCAATGGAGGAAGTTCTGAAACCTTATGCCAAGCAAGATCGTCGGTTGTAACAACCTCGACATCCTCCGCTCTTATTAAAGCAAAATATGCACAAGTAATTACACGAGAAACAGGGTGTCTGAGAGGATCTCCAAATGTATATAACTGCTCAAGATAAATGTTTTCTACATTCGTTTTTTCTTTCAAAACACGCATTGCCGCTTCGTCTAAGTTTTCTGACATTCTTACATACCCACCCGGGATCGCCCACTTATTCTTGAACGGTTCATTATTACGTTTTACCAGCAGAACATTCAAAGCGTTATTTTTTATTGTCAATATAACTATGTCTACCGTAATCTCATGTGTCTTTACTTCATTAAACATCTATCACCTCTGAACAGGAACTTCTTTTGGTTATTTAACCATTCGCCCTCATTCATAAACATTGTATAATAAAGATTACAAAAATGTAACTTAAGAAAATTCTTTTGTTACATTTATTTACCCCCTCAATTTACCCCCCTATTTTTTAGAGGATTTGTATTTATAATGATAATACTCTGTTAGACCAATATGTAAAATAGTTAATCCGGCTGTTATCCATGCCAGCGGTTTATGAGTTTTTCTAATAGTTTTATTTTTGGAGACACCG
>CADBXV010000019.1:0-24104 GCA_902798645.1 uncultured bacterium | reverse complement strand
ACAAAATATATCATAAAATTATTTAAAATAATAATATTTTATATGGTGACAATCGACTGTTATCTTTATCTTTAGGGTTATTTTTCAAATATTCCTTTAAAACACCTCTTGCTTTTATGTAACGATATTTTTTTATATATAAATTTGCCAAATTAATTGCATAATCAATATTTTGAGGTGCTACCCCGCTCAAATATTCATATTCTTTTATGCTTTTGTTGTATTCTTGCTGCTTCTTATATATCTCCGCCTTTAAAACGTGCAAACTGTCGTCTTCTTTTATCTCTTCCGCTTTCTCTATATAAAAAAGTGATAATTCATAATCTTCTTGATAATAGTTTGCTACAGCCAAATTATACAATGCCATAAATTTTGTATCATTATTTCTTGATAATCTGTAAGCTTTTTCCAAATTCAAAATTGCAGATGCATAATTTTTATCATTAATCAATGTTTGAGCAAGCTCAATATATCCTGCAGGAATTGTAGGAGCTTTCCTTATATAGCTTTTAGCCTCATCTGATTTTGCATAATTTATTTCTGCACTGTTTCCGATTACCGGATACGGAATATATTCATAACTTAATTCTTTTGCATTTGTTATGTCAGGACGTATTTTATACAATAATTCCAATGTCTTTTTATCTGCATCAGTAAGCTCTTTTTTTACATTGTCAACTGTTGAATTCAAATCATTTGTCATATACATTATATTAGTCTTATCCTGACTATGTCCCATAAAACCCAATGCGTGAAATACCTCATGCAATGCCGTATTATATATTTGTTCAGGTGTAAACAATGTCCCATCAACACTGTATATATTTAAGGTTACGTTCATCCTCTCAAGAGTTTTCTGATATATTTCAGGCTCTGTATATGCAATAATGTACTTCTGCCCATATTTTGGATCCTGAACTTTCATTCCGGCAAAATTTACAACAATATCCGCATTTATTCCTACTTTTTCAAATCTTATTCTTGCTGAACTTGCTCGTTCCCAAGCATCAAATGCACTGTTTACCGATTCTGCGAATTCCGGCGGTAATCCTTTAGGCTGTTTTATAGAATAAGTTATCGGAATTTTCCCCCAATGAACAATTTTTTGATTATAAGGAGCCTGTTGAATATAGTTTTCAGGATATTTGTTATGTATTTCTCGCTTTAAATTGAACAGAAAATACTTTGCCGATTCGGAAGCTGCATCATTTACCTTATCTTCAGCTATATCAACAAGCCTCTCCTGTGCATCTATTGTTAATGGTGAATTTATTAAAAGATTGACATAATTTTCTCGAAAATGTTTGTCTTTATTCTCAAGTATATATGACTTTTCATAGTATTTTTGTGCATGCGAATAGTCGCTTTTCTTTATATAAAAATCCCCGAGCAACGTATAAATTTCTGCTCTATTTAAGCAAAAATAGGCTATTGCAGAAATAAAACAAAGAAAAAGAACTGATGCTGTTATTTTAACCCAATCCTTAATCAAATCCTTGTTTTTCCTCCTTTAATTTACAGTTTCCGCTGTTTCTGATTCGTCTTGCGGATCATCTTTTACACCGTTATCAATATTCAAAGTTTTTACCAATGCTCTTATATCACCTTTTAACTTAAAATATTCGGCAAATTTCGGAGTTGTCTTTATATTATATGAACGACCGTTTTTATCTTTATGTCTGGATATTAATCCTTTTTCCAAAAGCTCCTGAACATGCTCATATGCGTTTGAACCTCTTAAATCTTTTAACAAAGTCTGACGGATTGGCTCTTTTAATGCAATTACAGTTAAAGTTTTCAATACAGGAGGTCTTAATTCCACAGGACAAAGTTTCTCAACTATATCAAGATGTTCCTGTTTTACCTGCAATATATATCCGTTTTCATCATCAATTTCCAAAGCACCTTCTCTTGAAGCATAATCCATTATTAATTCTAAAAGAGCTTCTTCAACTGTTTCAGGATTTTCTTCCAGAATTTCCGCTATCTCATTTACTTGCAATACCCTTGCCGTAACAAACAGAACGGCTTCAATCCTAGACTTCAACTGTTCCATTTTCTACCTCTTGCCCTGCTAATATACTTTCTGCGTTTGCTATATTGTTATCCAATTCTTCGGATATACTATCCTTTTTCGGTGACTTTATAACATACAAGTCAGAGTAAAATTCATCTTGCATTAAATCATAATCACTATCAACCGTTAAAAACAAAAGTGATATATATGCGCTTATCCTGTCCATGCCAAGCAGAGTCAACTCATTCAACTCAATTTTATCTTGACGATTTAGAATTTCTTCCAGATTATCCTTTAAACGTGCAACACCCTCTGCTATATACTCATCATGCTGCATCTTAAATATATCTTCGGTTGTCATTCTTGAAATACTGTTGCTACGACGTTTTGCAGCTCTTTCAAGAGAATTTTTTAAAGACTGTTTTTTATCCAGCTGTTCATAGAATTCCAATTGACGAATTAAATCCCTCAATGTAACAACACGATTGTGATTTAATCTTACTGAAGTTCTTCTCTGTAAAACTTCATCAATTGATATAACATTGCTAGTCGGAATATAATCTTCTTGTGTATATTCAAGTTCACCGTCATCATCAGTAAAAGCAAATTCGTCATCATGATGCGGCTCAAAATCCGCTACATCCAAGCCTTCCAAAACATTCGATTTAAGTTTCAAAAGTATTGCAGCAAATAATAAAGTTCTGCCCGTTAACCTTAAATTCTGTGCCTTAGATTGAAATAAATGCATTAAATATTTATCCGTTACGTCAACAATATTAACATTCCACGGATCAATTTTACCCTGCTTTGCCATATTGACAAGAATCTCTATTCCGTCAACTTCTGCCTCATGCACATAGTTTTCTTGGTTTGGTATATTCATACTATCTATACTGTTTAAAGCCATATCACCTTTGGGAAAAGCTGATGAGCAGACATTACCGCACGCACTCAGCCTATTTTCTCATAATCATTTTATCTTATTTCTTTTCTTCTGTACTCATCTAAAATGAGTATTTTGGGCTTAACAACCCCTCCCGTTAGCAATTATACCATAATCAAGACAATAACACAAAATGTTACGGCAATTAAAGTTTAAAATATTTAATCTCAAAATATATAAGTTACTGTCATAAAAAACAAGGCTTACTACTATTTACCCCTAATCTCTTAGTTTAACACCGGTAACTTTGGAAATACCTTTTTCCTTTTGCGTGACACCTATTGTTCTGTTTGCAGATTCAATCATTGGTTTTCTGTGGCTAACTACTATAAATTGTGTTGTTTCTGACTGTGATTGAACAATATGAGCCAGCTTTTCAACATTAATACCGTCTAAACTTGCATCAACCTCATCAAATGCATAAAATGGTGCCGGCATATATTTTTGAATAGCAAACACAAATGCCAATGCTGTAAGAGCTTTTTCTCCGCCTGACATACCTGCAAGACGTTGTTTCTTTTTATCTCTTGGCTGTGCTTCTATATCCAAGCCACCTTCAAATGGTTTTTCTTCGTTTTCCAAAATTAATGTTCCTTCTCCCTCTGACAATTTATGGAAAATATCCTTAAAATTAGTATTCAAGGCATTATATGTTTTTAAAAAAGTCTCCTTCTTAAGATCTTCATACCCCTTCATTCGTTCTAATATCTGCGCACGTTCATTAGATAAAGTTTCTATCTGACCTTGCAATTCTGCCTGTCTAACAGAAACCGCTTCGTAATCTTCTAATGCCTTCATGTTTACTGCACCCAAGTCATCCATTCTTTTTTGAAGTCTTTGTATTCGATTTGTAATTTCTTCTATAGACATCTCTATAGGATTTAATTCTTCTACATTTACACCTGCTTCTTTAAGTGCGTTCCTAGTTTCTTCAAGCTGTGGCTCCAATTCACGTCTTCTTGCTTTAAAAGATTCTATCTGCTCTGCAATCCTTTCTATTTCTGAAGCCTGCAGATTTTTCTTTGTTTCTATATCGACAAGATCCTTATTTATTGCATCACGTTCTTCCAAAAGTTCTTTTAATTTATCAGAAATCTCTTTTATCTGAACTTCAAGCACTTCCAATTCTTCTTGCAAACTTTTTATTTCCTCAGCAAATTTAGCTTTGTCTAAAGACAATTCTCTATTTGACTGTAGTGACTGAGAAATTGTTTCGTTATGATTTTTTATCGTAGTCTTAAAGAATTCTATCATATTATGCAAACCTTCAATTTCGTTGTTTGCATCAGCTCGCAATTTTTCATATCGCTTAATTTCAGCCTCTACACCGGCTGTTTTTTCTTTCAATTCTTTAAGATCTGTATCATTCATTAACTTTTCGATTGCTTCTATTGCACTCTGAACTTCTGTAATTTTTTCTGATAAAACAATGTGTTCTTCTTCCAATTTATCCAAAGATTTTTCCAACACTGCTATTTCAGGTTCTGTTTTCTTTATAAACTCATTTTTTTCATCTATATTTTTTTGTGTATTTTCAAACATTGCATTATGACTGTTAAGCTCTAATTTTGCTTTACTCAGTTCAGTCGTTGCAGAGGAATTCTGAGTTCTCAAATTTTCTATATCTGAATCCAAATTTGTACGCTTTACTATAAGAGCGGAATATTTTGTTTCCATTTGTTTCAACTTTGCTCTATATGCTTCTATTTCAGAATCCGAATTCTGTGCGAATTTTAATCCGTTTTTCTTTACTGCACCACCGGTTATAGAGCCCGATTTTTCAAACAAATCACCCGATAAAGTAACCATACGATATTTACCGATTAATTTATTTGCGCATTCTCTATCTTCAACTACCAATGTTTCACCGACCGCATAATAAAATGCATTCAAATATTCATCTTCAAAATCTATTAAATTTATTGCAAAATCAATTACACCTTTGTCTTTCGGTAAATTCAAACTCTTGGGGCATCTTACAATTTTATTCAAAGGGACAAATGTTGCTCTGCCTGCTCCTGCAGATTTCAACAATTCAATACAGGTTGAAGCTGTATGCTCGTCATCTACTACTATATGTGCCATTCTGCCACCAACTGCAATTTCCATAGCGGTAGAGTATTCCTCATCTACCTTTCCCAGTTTCATCAACGGCGCATGCACACCTCTTATATTTGCATTCATTACAGTATCTACAGCATTCCCTAAATTAGCAGCCTCATTTGCATTTTTTGCCGCTTCAAGCTCGTAAACCTTTTTGCTTGTTACTTTTATATCATAGTCAAGATCTGTAATTTCATTCTTTGTTTTATCAAGTTCATTTAACTTATTTTTTATTATTGATTTAAAATCTTCTGCTTCTTTTTCCAGTTCTTGAATAACAAGTTCTTTTGAAGATTTATTTTCTTCATAACCTAATTTAAAATCACTAAGCTCTTGAAGCTTATTCTTAGCTTCTTGTAATGCTTTTTTCTTCAAAGAAAGTTCTGATTCCTGAGGGGCTTGTTTTTGAATAAGTTTTGTTTCCTTATCTTGATATTCCTCTAACTCTTTTCTTAAAGAATTCCGTTTTTCAAGATGTTTGTCTGCAGTTTCACTTAAACCTGACATATCTTCTAAAATCTTATTTAAAATAACATTTTGTTCTTCTATGTTACTTTCTATCGACTGAATCTCATCTTGTTTAGCCTTAATTTTTAGCTCACTGTCTTTAATTTTTCCTTCTTGAACTTCAATTCCGTTTTTAGCATTTTCAACAGTCTTTAAATTTGCTTGAATCTGTTTATCCGCATAATCTATAGATGCATTTTTTCTGTCTATTAAGCCCTTTTTTTCCTCAGCTTTTTGTCTTAATTCAAGCTGATGACCTTCACCTTTTTCCTTTATCGTAACTGATATATCATCATATTTTTGTTTTATTAGTTTTAGTTTTTCTTCTAAATCTTTGGCAGTTAACTCTTCTTCTTTTTTCTTTTTAGTAAACTCAAGAATATTCTCGTGCGCTTTTTCCAATCCACGTTTTAAATCAAAAAATTTAACCGTACTAATTTGGCTTTCAAGCCCTGTTTTTTCCTCTTTCAACTTTTGATACTTCAGCGCAACTTCTTTTTCTTCTTTTAGCTGTTCCAACCTCGCATTAACTTCATTTAGTATAAGAGAAGATCTGACAACTCGGTTTTCAACAGTTTCTAATTCACCCGTAGCTTGCTCTATACGACGATCAAAATCTGCAACACCCGCAATCTCATCAACTATTTTACGGCGTTCATTTGAAGTACAATTGGTAATACTCATTACATCGCCTTGCATCATTACATTGTAACTGTTAGGCGTAATATTGTATTTTTCCAAACGGGTTAAAACATCTTCTTTTGTAACGATTTTGTCATCCATGTAATAAATGCTATTAAAGCCTTGCGAAGATTTTCTTATACGTCTTGCAACAGAAAAATCACCATCATCCGTTTCAGCAAAAGTTACTTTTACGAATGCTTCATTACGCTTTGTATATGTCGATATTAAGTGAAACAATTTCTCTGCACGCAAAGTTCTGCTTGAAGATAAACCTAACGCAAAAAGAATACTGTCAATAATATTACTTTTACCGGAACCGTTTGGACCGGATATTGTAGTAAATCCTTTTAATAAAGGTATCTCAACGCTATTAGCAAATGACTTAAAGTTGTCTATTTCCAGCTGCTTTATATACATAACTATTTAAAAGTCAATCTCCCCTAAGTTTATAATATAATTTAATCGTAAGAATAGCGTAATGTCAATGTATTAAGGTTTATTAAGTATTCTTTTTAGATGCTGAAAAACAAAAAAAGGCTTCACCATATGAAGCCTTTTTGTTATATTTCTATATTTTTAATTACAATTTTTGCGGATTTCTTAACGGAATCAATCTGTCTAAATCACCGTTAACACTAAAGTAGAATCTTGCCGTGCTTTCTCCGTAATGTTTTTCTCCGAGAGGGAAACCAACACCAATTTGCGCCGTTAACCAATCTGTGAATGTTAAGTATGTACCAGCACCAACTGAATGCAAGAATGACTTAGGATAATTATAAACATTACCGTTTTCACCTATCCAACCAAAGTCATAGAACACAGCCAATCTGACTCTTTCATCCAATTTTTGAGATAAGTGATTTAAGAATGGGAATGGGAATCTGTATTCTACAGTACCACTAACACCATAATCTCCGATAAGTTCAGCCGGTTGATAACCTCTTAATGTATAAGGTCCGCCTAGTTGGAACTGTTCTGCTGCATATAATTTATTTGGAGAATACATAGCATTAACTCTTACGATACCTGCTGTTCTTGCAGTTAATCTTTGAACACGAGTTGCACCACCTGTTATTTTAAAGAATGATGTGTCTTGTTTAGCACCATAACCGTTGCCACCCATACCAAAGTCAATACCTAAGTTTCCAATCCAACGACCGTAACTGTCATCAGTCATACCGTATAATCCTGAACGCCATACGTGTAAGTTATATGTTGATAATCTTTCAGGATGACCGATATTGTTGTTATATGATGTATTTGCTTTTACATAATCATATCCTGTATAGAAGAATAGGTCAGACTTTGCTGTTTGAATTAACGGTTGAGTTAATTTGAAGAAATAACTCTGAGCATTACCCTTTACACCTAAATTTCTGTAAGGACCTTTTAATCTTACGTGAGAATCATTGAAATCAAATGATAAACGAGTTCCGTATGAAGAAACCGGAAGCGAATATCCTGCCATCCAACCTGTTGCACCGGAAGATATTATAGAACCGCCATATATTTTATCACCTAAACCGGTTAAGTTATGCATACCAAGCAAGAATGATACACGCTGAGCACCTGTATAAGAACGACCGTAGTCATCGTAAGTTACATTAAAATCAATCGGGAATCTGTCACGAACATTAAGAGTGATTTGTGTATTTTCATCACCTTCTTTTTGTCTTTCGATTTCTGTTTGAACTTGTACATAATCTTCACGGTTAATTTCTTTCATTGCTCTTTGAAGGTTTTTAGCATTAAAAACTTCGCCTTGTCTTAAACCTGCTTTACCCATAATGATATGTTTTAAATACCATTCTCGAGTCCATTTTTCACCTTCTATATTCATTTCGCCGACTTTACTTTCGACAATCTTAATAGTTGCAACACCATCAACAATTCTTTGAGGAGGGACTGTTGCATATGACGTCAAATAGCCTTTTGAACGATATAAGTTTGTAACCTTTGAACAAACTTCCAATAGTTCATCAAAGTATACGTCTTCACCAAGAACTTCTAAAGCCAGATTTTGTAAATCAGACTCTTTTATATCTTTAACCGTATTTCCTTCAAAGTTAATTTTTTCAAGTAAAAAGTGAGGGTTATATATTGAACCTTCTCTTTCATAATTTTCTTCTACTGTAGCATCGTATATCTGCTCATCTTTTGTTACTTCGTCTAATGACTGCACATAACTCTTATCAATTTGTTGATAATTTGCGTTTAAGTTATCTGTTGTATTATAAGCTCCGGGATTATATCCGCCCATTTTTGCCGCAGTAGAAGCATCCATCGGGAATACATCGGCTTTTACTTGTGTCATTGATAAAAAACATAAAATTGCTACTAAATAACTTAAGTGTTTTTTCATAGTTCCATTTTTCCTAAATTGTTAATTATTGGGTTAAACTTTAACGTACATTTTACATTATATTTCAAATAAAGTTTCTAAACAAATTTAATTGCCAGATTGTAACGAAATATTAACCACATCAAATTTTATTTTATATCATTTATTAATTTTTGTAAAGATGTTTATATACGATAGTTATAATCCTGTTAGATTGTGGAATTACAATATATGTAAGCGGTTTACAAAAATTTACAATAAAGGAGTAATTTTTGATACAAGCACTTGGAATAGCGAGCGGTCTGAGTATTGATGCAGAATATTTACGCATCATACAAGAATTAAAAGCATTAGGTCTTGCTCCCACCGGAAATAAGGCAACGGATGCTTCGAGGCTTGCACAAGCAAAAGCAGAGCTTGTTCAAAGAATTAATAAAAAAAGAGAAACAACTTATTCTCAAGAAGAATTGGGAATTCAAATTATAAATCAAGTTGATGAAAGTGAATACATAAAACGCTCTGAAATGGAAATTCAAAGATTAGGTGCTATTACCGTGGCTGATCTCAATAAATTATACTTCGGACTCTAATATTACAGTTATCGCTTTCGTTTTTTATATCCGTATATATTATTTACGTTGATATTATTTTTTGTTATAATCTATATCAAATATATAGAGGGAGAAACATGAATAAAAATCAATCAATTGGTATGTACGTAATTTTAGGCATTATGGTATTAGCATTCATATCTATGCTTTTTACCGGTCCTACTTCCAGCACGGAAGAATTGTCATATACAAACTTTTTACAAAAAGTTGAAAATAAAGAAATTAAGAGTGTGAATCTCGGAAAAGATACTCTTATTGCTGTACCGCTTAAGCAGCCTGAGACAAAGCAAACTGTCTCGAATCCGATGTTTGGAGAAGTAAAAGCTCCACAACTTCAATATAAAGTTATTATTCCTGAGAATTCAGATGTTTTATCAAAATTGGAAACAAATAATGTCGAAGTAAATGCGACTAAATCAGGAGAATCCGGTTCCATATTCGGTCTTGGATCCTCTGTTATAACCATATTACTGGTATTCGGTTTTCTTTTATTAATAATTAAATCTATTCAAGCAGGCGGTGCGCAAGCAATGTCTTTCGGCAAAAGCAGAGCAAAAATGCTTATGGACAGTAAAGTTAAAACAACATTTAATGATGTTGCCGGTATTGATGAAGAAAGAAAAGAGCTTGAAGAGATTGTTGATTTTCTAAAACACAGTGATAAATATGTAAAGCTAGGTGCAAAAATTCCTAAAGGTGTTCTTCTCGTCGGCGCTCCCGGTACAGGTAAAACATTGATGGCAAAAGCTGTTGCAGGAGAAGCAAAAGTTCCGTTTTTCTCAATAAGCGGTTCTGATTTTGTCGAAATGTTTGTCGGTGTAGGTGCTTCACGTGTTAGAGATTTGTTTGAACAAGCTAAAAAACACCAGCCATGCATAGTATTTATTGATGAGATAGATGCTGTAGGACGTCAAAGAGGTGCCGGACTTGGCGGAGGACACGATGAAAGAGAACAAACATTAAACCAACTGCTAGTAGAAATGGACGGTTTTGACGAAAATACAAATATTATAATATTGGCTGCAACAAACAGGCCTGATATTTTAGACAATGCCCTTCTTCGTCCCGGAAGATTTGACAGACAAATTGTTATTAATAAGCCTGACGTTCTGGGTAGAGAACAAATACTGAATGTTCATGCAAAAAACAAACCTCTTGCAAAAGAAGTTGATTTAAAAACATTAGCTAAACGAACACCGGGATTTACCGGCGCAGATTTATCGAATCTTCTTAATGAAGCCGCTCTTTTAGCAGCACGCCACGATAAATCAGAAATTGAAATGCCTGATTTAGAAGAAGCTATCGACAAAGTTATGGCAGGACCTGAAAAGAAAAGCAGAATTATATCAGACGAAGAAAAAGAAAATACCGCATACCACGAAGTCGGTCATGCACTTCTTGCAAAGCTTTTAAAAGACTGCGATCCGCTTCATAAAGTATCAATTATTCCGAGAGGAATGGCACTTGGTATTACCTTAACACTTCCTGAAAAAGACCATTTAACAATGAGAAAAAATCAGCTGTTAGACAGAATAACAATGATTCTTGGCGGTCGCGTTGCAGAAGAAATAATCTATGGAAAAGATAACATTACTACAGGTGCTTCTAATGATTTAGAAAAAGTTTCATCTCTTGCAAAAAGTATGGTTACAACATACGGTATGAGTGAAAAAATGGGAAATATGGCATACGGAAAAGAACAAGAACACGTATTTATGGGAAGAAACTTTGGCAACACAAGAGATTTTTCAGAAGAAATTGCAGCAGATATTGATAAAGAAGTTAAGAAAATTGTTGATACTCAATATGAACTTGCAAAAAATCTTTTAACAGAAAATAAAGACATGCTTGAATATATAGCAAAAGAATTATTGGAAAAAGAAACTTTGGATCAAAATGAATTTGATAAATTAATGAACGACGTGAGAAGAATTCGTAACGGAGAAGACATTAATCAAGAAAATTCAAGCACAGAAGAAGCTTAAAATCGGAATTAAGAAAAGAAGGAGGAAAAGTAATGGATAGAGATTACATTGTTTTTCAAGAATATAAAATGTACACCGAACAAAAAGAAAATTTTATTGACAGAAATTTTAAAACTAATAAATTTTATATGATAGCGGTTGTCGGACTCATTTTCGCAATGATTTATACTCACAACATTCTTTTCTTAAACAAAATAACAGCAACTTTGATTTTCGCATTTTTTGGAATAGCAATCAGCTCTCTTTGGTGGATGAATGTTGATTCTTATAATACTCTGATAAAAGTTAAATATGCTGATGTAATTGAAAAAATTGAAGAAAAATTACCAATCTGTCCGTTTACTGAAGAACACAAGGGAATTAACGAATTCCGAAATAAAAAAATATTCATGTTTTCTGATATTCAAAAATTCATTGCTGTAATTTCTGCTTTATTTTTCTTTGCTGTATTTGTAAGTGAAATATCACCTTTATGCATTGAGATTTTTGATAAAATTTTGCAACTAAAGGGTGGCATCTAAAGGGCATCTAACAGAATAAGGATAAGTTATGAAAAATAAAGAATTTAGTATCGCAATGAATTGGAATTATATTGGAATATCAGTTGTTGTATTAACGATTCTAACCGTTTTGGTTTTATATCTGCCTTCTATGAGAGAGATTGATTCCACAATTCTGCGTTCTATAAGACTTGCTTTATCACCATTTCCGAGTTATATACCTATTTTTATATGCGGTTTCGGAAAAGCATACGGCATAACATTGTTCTGGCAACAGATTACTGCCGGTTGTGTTCTTGTATCACACAGACTATACCTAAAAGCTTTTATGCTTATATTGTTTACACAAGTTTCAATATTCTTAAAAGATATTATGAAAGATTTTGTATGCAGGCCAAGACCTCACGGAAGCGGTCTGTCAAGCTTTAGTTTCCCATCAGGACACAGCTGTGCTTCAATGTGCTTTTTCGGTATTTTAATTTACCTTGTACATTGCTACGTAAGAAACGATTTTTGGAGAAACTTTTTGATAATTCTTTTTGGACTTTGGATTTTTATGGTCGGTTTATCAAGAATGTGGCTTGGCGCACACTTCTTAAGTGATGTATTAGCAGGAATGTTCCTGGGATTTGCAATTGTTAATTTATTTATTATCATAGATAAATCACTTAACAATTAGTTGTCATTTTTCATATTTTTTCTTTTTAGGATTATATGTTAAAGCTTCATAACCGTTTTTCTTTACAATAAATTTTACGGAATTGTTAATATCTGTTCTTAAAATTTTTGATCTGCGTAAAGTTTCTATTGTATAAATTGATGGATGTCCAAATTTATTTTCGCCTGTTGAAACTACAGAATACTTCGGATTTAAATAATCTGCCATAGATTTATTAATAACACCTGATGCACCGTGATGCCCGACTTTTAATACTGTTAGATTCTTAGGCAAATACTGTTTCAATTTATTAAATGTTTCTATTCCTGCATCACCTGTAAACAACATTGAAAAATCACCATATTTTAAAAGTGTTATAATAGAGCTTTCGTTATCTCCGATTCCTGCTACATCTTTTACAATATAATTTGTAACGATTACATCATGATTATTGTACACAATTTGCTTATTTTTTGCTTCAAAGATATTAACTCCGCTGTCCTTTGCCGTCTTATAAATCTCATTAGCTTTCTTTGAAGAATGATTTAAAGAATTCAAATATATTTTATCCACCGTTAAACCTTTTAACAAATCAACGGCGCCACCGCAGTGATCATTATCAAAGTGGGTAACAATAATACTGTCAAGAGATTTGATACCAATATCGGCAAAGTACTTTAGCATAAGCATCTCGGCTTGAGATTTTCCTCCGTTATATCCGCCTTTTCCGGTATCAATCACTATATATTTATTATCCGGTGTTTTTATCATAAAAGCATCAGCATTGCCTACATCAAATGCTGTTATTTCCAGATTATGATTTGGAACAGATATTGTTGATATGAGCAAAACAAATACTAAAACTGGCAGGCATAAACACATGAATCTTATAAATTTGCTCCTAAACTCTTTATTAAAAAAAAGAGTAATATTAATCATAATCAAATAATACAAAATAATTTGCACCGGACTTGGATGAGTTGTTTGCAAATTAGCATTAGGTAAATTTCCCCAAAAATCAGAGAGGTTTATAACAAACGCAATTAAAGGATTTAGAATAAAATCAAATACCATACAAACAAAATCGGAAATAGGTCCAATTACAGACAATAGCGAACTTATAAAACCTCCGAAACTTATTACAGCAAGAAACGGTACGCTCATTATATTTGCAAATACAGAATAAATACTTATATTATTAAAATAAAATATTTGAATAGGGATAACCCAAAGTTGAGCAATAATCGGAATTGTAACAGAACCAATTATCCAATTTATTATATTATTTTCGCTCTTTATCAAATATGGTGTCATTACCAAAAGACCAAAAGTTACAATAAATGAGAGTTGAAATCCTACATCGTTTATATACATCGGATTGTAAACAAGCATTAAAAATGCAACAAAGGATAACAGTGAAATACTGTGAGCATCTCTGTCGATAAGTTTTCCGAATAAGACAAACAATAACATCAATGCAGCTCTGAGAACAGATGCACCCAGTCCTGTCATAAATACATACGTTATGACTGCAAATATGCATGTAGTTATATTTATTCTGTAAGGAACTTTTAAAAAATTTAGTATATAGAAGAAGAATGAGTATATAAAAGCTACGTTCATTCCTGATGCTGCAAGAATATGAAGCAAGCCTGAATTAACAAATGATTGTTTAATATTTTTCGGAGGAGAAACGGCATCGTCACCGAACACTATACCTCCCAGAATTTCCAAATTCGGTGATTGAAGGTATTTAGAATGAACTTTTAAAATTTTTTCTCTGTAATTATTAATACCCTGAAGTACAGATTCTAATTTTGTTTTATTACCTTGCAGTTTTTCATAACAAGGTATATCTAGAGTTTTCATAGAATAAGGGTTTCGCCCGTAAAATACAGCATATGTGTCAAAATTCCTTAAATAATTACCATAATCAAATTGCGAAGGATTTCCTGACTTAAAAGGAACGGATAATCGCCCTCTGATTTTGTACGAATCATAAATATTAAATTTTTCATCTGTATTTAGTGATACAAGAACTTTTTCATTCTTAAAAACTTTTGTTATTCCATCAAATTCTATTTTATTTACCCCAAAGAAAAATTGAATTTTTTCATTATCTCTTTTTTGCGGAATGGACAAAATTTTTCCGTAAATTATCGAATTAACCGGAGCTAAATTCAATAAGTCATCAGCATCTTTAATTCTTACGGAAGTATTTAGAATTCCTAAATAAAAAATTATTGTCCAAATTACTATAATCTTATATGAAAAAATATTCCTAACTGCACAAAACATAAAAATAATCGTTATTATTGATGCAAATAAAACAGTATTTTCACTAAGAACTGAAAAAAGAGCAAAAATATAAATTCCCGACGTAGCAAGCATCAGAATATTTTTATTTTGACAGATAGCTGAACATATCTCCTTAAACATAGAATAATTTTATCATAAATCGAACTCTGCAGTATAGCTAATTTGAAAACATATTTTTCACTATTTTTACACAACCTATATATAATATATTTCATCCCTCTTGTTTTTACCCCTTTAACATGTATAATAGAATTGTCTTATTAAAGACGGGAGATATTTAAAATTATCAGGTAAAAACCTGATACAGAAAAGGAGAAAATAAAATGACAGTAACTATCGAAGATTCTTGTATTGCTTGCGGCGCTTGCGAATCAATCTGCGACGCAGTATTTTCAGTAGAAGATAAAGCAGTTGTTAACGCTGCTAATGTAGAAGCAAACAAAGATGCAGTTCAAGAAGCTGCAGGTGCTTGCCCTGTTTCAGCTATCGTTGTTGAATAGGATTTAGTTTACAAATAACAAAAAAGAACGTTTTTAATAAAAACGTTCTTTTTTGTTATTTATATTTGTGATAATCTTATTTGGTACGAGGTATATAAAATGAATAACAATCAATCACTATACGTAAAAAAAGAAGTAATGGCACGACTAATAAAGGCATATTTGTCTGATGATTTTCCTGAAAATACCAGACTAATCCCTTACGATATGCGTCCTACCGGTGCAGAGGTGTCTTATAGGTGCTGTATATATAAAGAACGTGCTATACTTAAAACCAGATTGATTGCAGACCTTGGTTTCCCTTTAGAAGATGATGATGAAAGAGTAAATTTAACTACATACGCTAAAGAAGCGGAAGAAAGAACACAAGTAAGCGATAAACACTTGACTGTTTTACAGCAAGCTTGCAAAGGCTGTTCTTCAAACAGTATTTTTGTTACAGACATTTGTCAAGGCTGTGTTGCACGCCCTTGTACAAATGCTTGCAAGTTTGGTGCTATATCGGTAGATGATGGCAGGGCAAAAATTGATTCTGACAAATGTAAAAAGTGCCAAATGTGTATAAATGCTTGCCCTTACCATGCTATTGTTAAACTTTCTGTACCATGTGAAGATGTCTGTCCCGTTGGGGCAATCAAAAAAGATGAAACAGGATTTGCGTCTATAGATTTTTCAAAATGCATAAGCTGCGGTAAATGTATTTCAGCTTGCCCGTTTGGTGCTGTTCATGAAAAAAGTGAAATTATTGATATACTAAAAGCCATGAAGCAAGGCAAAAAAGTAATAGCCATGATAGCACCTGCCGTCGCAGGACAGTTCAGGGGTAATTTGTATCAATTAAAAACAGCCGTAAAAAAAGCCGGTTTTTCTGATGTATATGAAGTTGCTAAAGGTGCAGACAAAACTGCCAGAAATGAAGCCAGAGAATTTGTGGAGAGAATGGGAGAAGTTGATGCAACATGGGATGCTATTCACCCTGTTGCTGATTCCGAGGATAACCAAAATGATAAATTTATGACAACATCTTGCTGTGCAGGATATATTCAACTTGTTAACAAGCATTTACCTGAGATAAAACCTTACGTTTCTGATACGCACACTCCTCTTTACTATACCTCAGAATATATTAAATCAATATTACCTGATTCCGTAACAGTATTTGTCGGACCGTGTGTAGCAAAAAGAGTGGAAGGTTCAGAAAATCCTAATGTTGATTATGTAATGAGCTTTGAAGAACTTGGAGCTTTATTTATGGCAAAAGAAATTGAAGTATCGGAATGCGAAGAATCTCAATTTAACGAAGAAAGCTCTAAGCAAGCACGTAACTTTGGTGTAACAGGCGGTGTTGCAGAAGCCGTAAAAAAAGCTTTAAAATATGAAAATTCCGTTAAACCTCTTGTTATTAGCGGTTTGAACAAAGATTCAATCCGCCAATTAAAAAAATATGCAACAACAGGTGTTTGTGAAGACGGTTGCAACTTGATAGAAGTTATGTGCTGTGAAGGCGGTTGTATAGCAGGAAATGCAACTATCAATAATACTAAGGTAGCACAGAAACAAATAAAAGAAGTAATCTCAAACAGTCACGATATAGAAAAGATTTAGATGCTGTGACAAAGATATTATGACCGGTCTTTTTGTCTAAAGCCTTTTTCTCTGCTTATTGTACGACCTATTGCTTTGATTTTACCTTCAATACAACCTCTGCACTGTTCAGGGTTTTCGTTAATGCAAATTTTACCGGGGTATATTTCGTATTTTGCTCTGTATTCCTTAGAAGTAACATTTGGCATTACAACATTTGCTCCGCTTTGCAGTGCAATAATCCTGCCGTTCGGATTAAGAGTTTCCATTGCAGTTGTTGCAGGTATATTAATATTCGGAAGGTTAATTCTTGTTAATGCCATTACTTTTAGAGCAAGCCAAAAATTACCTTTTTCAGCATCTTTTAAAGGTGTCTGTTCGTGCGGTATAAAAGGTCCTATTCCAATCATATCCGCATCAAGTTCCTTAAAAAATAAGATATCGTCAGCCAAAGACTCTATAGTTTGATTAGGTAGTCCGACAAGACAGCCTGTACCAGTTTCAAACCCTAAAGATTTTAAATCATATAGACATCTTACACGGTTCTCAAAGCTTGCATGCGGATGCATTTCCTGATAAAGTTTTTTGTCAGTAGTTTCTATTCTTATAAGATACCTGTCTGCACCGGCATCTTTAAATGCTTTAAATTCGTCGTAAGTTTTTTCTCCGATACTAAGAGTCAATGCAACATCAAACTTTTTAATCTCACGGATTATTTCAACCATTTTATCCGTGTCATAATATTCATCTTCCCCCGATTGAAGAACGACTGTTCTATATCCCATTTTTACTGCATTTTGGACATAAGTCAGTATTTCGTCTTTTAGAATACGATATCTTTCTATTTCTTTGTTTGCAGATCTAAGACCACAGTATTTGCATTGACGCTTGCAAATATTTGAAAACTCGATTAAACCTCTCAAATGTACTTCATCACCGACATTTTCCCGACGAATTTTGTCAGCCTCTTTAAAAAGCCAATCGTTTTTTGTGTTGTCTGAAAGTATTTCTATTATTTCTTGTTTGTTCATATTACCCCTCACCCCAGTCCCTCTCCCACAAGGGGCGAGGGGATAGGGCTTATTCAAATATTTTAAGAGCCCTTTTTAATATCCCGTTCATATAAGCAATTGCCATACCGTAGTTTACCATTGGAATATTCTGTTCTTTAGCTTTTTTCTGGCGTGATTGCATTTCCGCTTCATTAAGCATACAACCGCCGCAATGGATTATTAGTTTGTATTTTGATAAATCTGAAGGAAACTCACCACCCTGCGTAAACTCAAACTCTATCTTTTTGCCTGTATATTTTTCAATCCATTTTGGCAGTTTCACGGTTCCAATATCGTTGCACTGCCTGTGGTGTGTACAGCCTTCTGATATCAGAACTTTGTCGCCGTCTTTTAGTTCCGATATAGTTTCAGCACCGCTTAAAAGAATTTGCAGACTTCCTTTGTAGTTTGCCATTAATATTGAAAAAGAAGTCAGAATAATATTTTCGTGTACAATCGTTTTTACTTTGTTAAAAGCTTGAGAATCTGTTATAACAAAGCGAGGTGTTATTGTTTTTAAGATTTGTTCAAGTTCTTCTACCTGTGTGCAAATAGCAGTTGCGTGAGCATCAAGACATTCTCTCAAAACATTTTGCTGCGGAAGGATTATTCTGCCTTTTGGAGCAGATTCATCAATAGGAATAACAAGAATAACAATATCTCCCTGTCGAAGCCGATCTTTAATGATAAATTTTTCTTTTTTATTTTCGTTCAAAATATGCCCTAAAGCTTCTTTTAGCTCATTTACCCCTTCGCCTGTTTTTGCACTCACCTGGATACCCTCCCCTTGAGGGAGGGTGAAAATCTCTGATTTTCGGGTGGGGTTATTTTCCTCTACTTTTTGAGTGAGGAAGTTCGGGTCAGTACGTTTGCTTAAAACAGTTTCCCCCGCCCCTTGAGGGAGGGGGTTAGGGGGTGGGGTTAATTCCGTTTTAATATAATCAATAACTCCTTCTATATTATTATCAATATCATTATTCCATATTCTCAAAACCTTATAACCAAGTTGATTAAGAAATTCAGTACGTCTTTTATCATATTCAATATTTTGTTTTTCATTATGTTGTCCACCGTCCAGCTCAATAATTAATTTTAAAGCAGGACAGAAAAAGTCAGATATATAATTCCCAATTGGTTGTTGCCTCCTGAATTTATATCCAAGTTGAGATTTATTCAAATACTGCCATAATTTTTTTTCTTGTCTAGTAGCATTATTTCTTAGTTCAATAGCATTGATTTGAGTATTTTTATCAAATTTGTGCGTGGCGGATTTACCCCACCCCCTTCCCCCTCCCTCAAGGGGCGGGGGTGACTGAATTAAATCACACTTGTTCCATACAACTAGATATGGAATTTTTCTTTCTTCAAACTCTTTTATCAACTCTTTATCATCTTTTTGAACTCCGACAGTTGAATCAACGACAAGAACTGCGATATCTGTTTTATCTAAAATCCTTTTTGTTGCCTCAATTCTTAATTCTCCTAATTTTCCTTCATCATTTACCCCTGCTGTATCTATTATAACAACAGGCCCTAGCGGTAAAATCTCCATTGATTTTTGCACAGCATCTGTTGTTGTACCTTTTACGTCTGATACAACCGATAATGATTGATTTGTAACTGCATTAACTAAGCTTGATTTTCCGCTGTTTGTACAGCCAAAAAATGATATATGCGGTCGTTCAGAGGAGGTGATATTATTTAAACTCACTTTGTTCCTTTCTTGCTTTTTCTAATTGTTCCTTATACTTATCAAGTTGTTTTACAAATCTTTTGACAAAGCCCATCTTAGATTCAATTATAGGAATTTGTTTATAAAATTCTTTAAAATTGGTAATAAAATACGAACACATTATTCTACCTTCCAGTAGTCTACCGCTTTTTGATGCATATATAAATCCATGAACTATATTATCTTCTTGAATTATAGCTATTTGATTCAATTTTTCTATTTCTTTTTGATTAAATTTTCTTAAAGCTTTTGTATCAAAAATTCGGAAATTACAAAATGTTGTGGAATCAATTTGTCCCATTTTCATACTCATCCCCTAAAATCGAAAATCACGCTTTCCGTTTTCGATTTCTTTGAGGTTGTTTGTCAGAACTTTCTTGACTGCTTCGTTAGGTATTTTATCCAATTCTTTTTTGATAAATTCTTCGCCGATTTTCTTTGTTTCTGGTGATGCGTAATCCATCAAAAACTCTTTTAAAGTAATCAAAGCGTTTGGCTGACAGCAGTTTTGAATTTGTCCTGTTTTACATAATGACATAAATCTGTCACCGGTTCTTCCTTCTCTATAACAAGCAGTACAGAAAGAAGGAATATGACCTCTTTCCATAAGCCATCTGACAACTTCGTCTAATGTTCTTTGGTCTGAAACATCAAACTGCTCTGTATCAATCGGTCGTTCTTCTTCCGTATAACCACCAACTGAGGTTCTTGAAGCTCCTGAAACTTGAGAGACACCAAGTTTAAGCAGTTTTTCTCTGACTTTTTGGGTTTCACGGGTTGATATAATTATACCTGTATAAGGAACAGCAATTCTTGTAAGTGCTACTATTTTTGCAAAAGTTTCATCATCAATTCCGTTATCAAAAGTATTCGGGTCAATATCATCAGCTTTTTTTACTCTTGGCACGGATATCGTATGAGGCCCGACACCGTGAACTGCTTCAAGGTGTTCTGCGTGCATAAGAAGTGCTGCAAACTCATATTTGTATCTTTCTAAGCCAAATAAAACCCCTAAACCTACATCATCAATTCCGCCCTCCATAGCTCTATCCATAGCTTCCGTATGGTAAGCGTAATTGTGTTTAGGTCCGGTCGGGTGAAGTTTTTCATAACTTTCTTTGTGGTAAGTTTCCTGAAACAGAATATACGTTCCGATTCCTGCTTCTTTTAGTTTTCTATAGTTTTCAACGGTTGTAGCTGCAATATTTACGTTAACACGACGGATTGCACCGTTTTTGTGTTTAATAGAATAAATTGTTTTTATACATTCTAAGATATATTCAATCGGATTATTAACAGGATCTTCGCCTGATTCAATCGCAAGACGTTTATGCCCCATATCTTGAAGTGCAATAACTTCAGCTTTTACTTCCTCTTGAGTCAGTTTTTTACGTGGAATATGTTTGTTTTGATTATGATAAGGACAATAAACACAACCGTTTACGCAATAGTTTGAAAGATAAAGCGGTGCAAAAATAACTATTCTTTGACCGTAAAAAGATTCTTTAATCTCTTGAGCTAAATCGTAAATTTTCTTCAAAACATCTTTGTCCTCACAAGCTAATAAAACACTTGCTTCTTCGTGGGTTAAACCTTTGCAAAAAGTTTCTCTTCCAACATGAGTAGGACGAGCTTTTTCCAATATTTCATTAATTAATTCCAAATTGTTTTTATTTTTTTCTGCATAATCTAAAGTTCTTAAAACTTCTTCGTGATTAATAAATTCTTCCGCTTTTAATGATTTTTTATTGTACATTTTATAACCTCATGTTGTTGGGCAAGTATGCCCAACCTACTTTACTACATTATTTCTTTGCAGTTATTGTCGGGTTAAAACCCGACCTATATGCTACCCCTTATTGCCTTAATGCCCTTAATTACACATTTGAATAAACAGTCTTAGCGTTCACACCTTCTATTTTTCCGATTTTCCCCGTTAAAGCATTAATTGTATCAACAGGTGCATCAAGTACAACGCTTATTATTCTCACTGCTTTTGGCTGATAAGGGATTCCCATTCTTCCGATAATATATTTTGAATATTCCGTTAAAAGATTTTGAATATCACAAACAACTGCATCATTTTCTACAATAATTCCGATAATTGCAACACGTGTTTCCATTATAATTTCTCCTTATAAAAAAATAATCGCACCCTGAGATACGATTATTAACTCAAATTAATATTATACGCATCTTTCTCTAAAGAAAAATCTCTCAAGAGTCAGGTTCTATTTATATTATTATACAAAAATCTACAAGTACAATACACCACTTGCATATATTTCAATTTATTTTTTATATATTGTAGATATTATTGCTTCTTTTTTGTTATTATCCACACCTATATATGTTTTACCGTTTTGTCTTTCTGATATCCCGAGTACTATATCTACAGACCCGAATATCTCAAGTGCTTCACTGTCAAAATTTTCTGCTTTCAAGATTATTGAAGGCCCCATATACCCTGATTGTTTATCTTTATAAACACTTACGGTTAATCCGTCTTTGTACGCCTGCTCTAATAAATTAAATAATTTATCCAAAATTTTCTTGCTTTGAACATCAATTCCCTCATTAACGCTTTCCAAGTCGACAAACCTGTCTATTAATCTTAGAGCGGAATGTATATCAAATAAATCTTTGTATCTCGGATCTTCATTTATCGTATCAACAATTTCCTGATAGTCAGCTGTTGTAATATTTTCATATTTTTCTTCCGGATTCCCCATTTTTTTAATCTCTTTTTCAACATCAGATTTTCTTACTCTATTAGGAATAGGAACATTATATAACCACATTGGTTTTTCTAATTCTTTGTTTAGTTTTTCTCTTTCTTTAAAGTCGTTGTATATTGTTTTTACAAAGAATCTGTATATATTATCAAGTTGTTCGGCAGAATATTCCGGCGGTATACCTAATTTTTTGAAAAATATTGATTGTATATTACCGTCTTTATCTCTTACTGTACGTGTTATTGTTTTATTTAATTTTGTATCGTTGTCCGAGTTTATTTTTCCTACAATTTTTATTCCTCTTAGCTTTGGTGTTGCACCAAGTTCCTGACTTGTATCTTCATTTTCTGTAAGATTTTCAATTTTGGGAAGTTCACATATTACGGCATATTTATCTATTATTTTTTCAAGTTGTTCATTATTATCCTTTGAAGCAGCTAATTCTTCCGTAAGCATTTGAGCAAGTTCATTATTTTCAGTTGGTACTTCGTGCACTATATGCGTATTTTTATTCAATAATTCCTGACAAATCATAGCAAGCTTTGACTTTACTGAAGGAAACAATTTTAATTTATCAACTACATTTTTTAATTCCTGCTGATTCTTAGATAAACGCCCTCGCTTTTTGGGAAAAATAGAATTTTGTTCCGCAGGTATTTCTGATATCTCATAATCAGCTTTTTCAATGGAAGTTTTACCGTTATTTTGAATTGATTCGATTTGTGATTTTAATGCGTCATTTTCTTCTTTTAATTTTTTATTTTCTTCTTTGTATTTATTCACATCTTCATTATTTGTTTTATTTTGCGCAAAGATTCCGTTTATCAAATTTGTAAACGGATTAGATGTTTCAGTAGCACATTCTGTTGATTCATCTCCAACATTTGCACCTGCAAGCAAAGCTGCAGCACCTGCAGCAACTAACCCCATAAATTTCTCTGCCAGGGTTGGATTACTTAGAATTTTTTTGTATATGTTTTGCGTTTCACCTTTAAAAGAAGGTACTTGATTATAAGAGTTTCTGATAAAAGTATCCTGTTGCAGTTCGTTCTTTTTATACGGTAATACTTGTTGACTGATTTGTAAATTTTGATAAAAATTTGTTTTCGTTATTTTCATACCACACCTTCATTTTTGTACACCAATATAATGTTTCTGAATTTTAGAAATTGCCTTATTTGATTGTATTCTTTACAAATATTCACAATTCAGTTTACAAAATCAGTTTGTGACAAACATAAATACCCGAAGCTAACTTACAAATTACTCTAAATTTAATTTATTATATTGTATTTGTTATCAAGCAAAGTTTTGTCAGGCAATAACTGACCTATTTCTTTAATTTATCCTTTACCTCTTTATCCTTGTTTGTTATATAATTATTTTAAGGCTCGGAAGAGTAGGGGTAAATATATTTGTTGGCATAGTAAAGCCAACCTGCCTCAAAAAGTCGGTTTATAAAATCCGGCATGAAAATAAAATAATAGAAGTTATTAATAAGCTGGATTGCTTCGACCTAATCGGTCTCGCAATGACAAGACTTGATTAATAAAAGAATATAGAATATAGGTCGGCTTTACCAAGCCGACAAAAACAAAAATAAACAGAAAGGAAAGGGAGATATAAATTATGTCAAAAAACACAATTACAGTTGACGGAAACTACGCTGCAGCTCATGTTGCTTATGCGCTTTCTGAAGTTTCCGCAATCTACCCTATCACACCTTCTTCCACGATGGGAGAATGGGTTGATGAATGGGCTTCACAACACAAGAAAAACATTTGGGGCAAAGAAGTTAAAGTTGCCGAAATGCAATCAGAAGCAGGTGCAGCA
>CADBXV010000018.1 GCA_902798645.1 uncultured bacterium | reverse complement strand
ACCAAGTCTGATACCTGATGTTACAAACGGGCTTTGAGGGTCATTAGGTACGGTATTTTTGTTTGCTGTAATACCGACCACTTCAAGAACGTTAGCCATATCCTTACCGGTTTTACCTGTTTTTCTAAGATCAAGAGTCATAAGATGGTTTTCTGTCATACCGCCAACAATATCCAATCCGTTATCAAGTAACCCTTCTGCCAGAGCCTTAGCATTCGCAACAACTTGTTTAGCATATTCTTTGAATGAAGGTTGCAAAGCTTCTTTAAGCGCAACGGCTTTACCTGCAATAATGTGTTCTAACGGTCCGCCTTGAATGCCAGGGAATACTGCTTTATCTATGGCTGCAGCGTACTCTTCATCACACATAATAATACCGCCTCTTGGACCTCTTAAAGTCTTATGAGTAGTTGTTGTAACGATTTGAGCGTACCCTGCAGGAGAAGGGTGAACACCGCCTGCAATAAGACCTGCAATATGAGCAATATCAGCCATCAGAATCGCACCGACTTCGTCAGCGATTTCTCTAAAGCGTTTAAAATCAATAACTTTAGAATAGTTGCTTGCACCGCAGATAATAAGTTTAGGTTTGCATTCAAGCGCTAATTTTCTGACATTGTCATAGTCGATACAGCCGTTATCATCAACGCCATATTGCGTAACATTAAAATACATGCCTGAAAAGTTTACAGGCGAACCGTGACTAAGGTGTCCGCCGTTTGATAAATCCATACTTAAAACACTGTCACCATGTTTTAGAAGAGCAAAGAATACTGCCATATTAGCTTGCGCACCTGAATGCGGCTGTACATTTGCGTGATCCATATGAAAAAGTTCACAAGCTCTTTTTTGTGCAAGTTCTTCAATTTTATCAATAACTTCACAACCGTTATAATATCTTTTATGCGGTTTTCCTTCTGCGTATTTATTCGTCAAAACGCTTCCGCAAACCTGCATAACGGCAGGAGATGTAAAGTTTTCACTTGCTATAAGTTCTATGGTATTTTGTTGTCTTTCCAGTTCTTCATCTATATATTTAGCTATCTCAGAATCAATTTCACGTACTTTCCCTAAATTCATAAATCCCTCCCTAAAATATTCTTTTATAATTATATTTTAAACTTCAAATTAAGTAAACATTTGTTACATTACAATGTAACAGTAATATGCAGCATATTAAGTTGAGAAATAAAATCTGAATTAAAACACAGCTAACGATTATTTCCTAATATTATATTACTTCACATTCTCAATCATTTGCTCTTTCCACAATATAAACCAATCTATTAGAGGCTTAACTTCACCAAATTTAAACCCGAATCCTTTTGCCGTATCTTCATTAATTAATGTTTTATAATCTATATTATAGGCAACCGGCTCAACTTTTATGTTGGTTTGCTTATATAAAATATCAGAAATCTTGTCATTTTCTTTGTCAAGAACATTTGAATAATTAAGCCCCTCATAAGCACAAAACGGAATTAATGGTACTTTATCTTCATTTGGCAAAAAAGACATTAGGCCAAAAATCCTGCAAATCAGTCCTCTGTAATAATAAACAGAGCATTCGTCATTGATTAAAAAAGGACAAGTGTATCTAAATTTATTATCAGGCGATTCAATATTATTTTTTTGCTTATCAATTATGATTTCGTCAACTTTGTTTAGAACTTGCAGTCGTATATCAGGACTTAATGTCTTTAATCCTTCAAATATCAGTTTAAACTCAATCTCAGAATATGGAAATTGTGCATTTTTGCAGCATTTCGAACAACCTTTATGACAAAAAATATACTCTTTTTGGTCATTAAAAAATGTTTGGATTTTATTGGTCATATAACCAAGATATAATACATAATTATCAAGCATGAGAATATCGTATCACGAATATTGTATTAAAAAAATAACGAGGCGATTTTGCATATAGCAAAATCGCCTCGTTATTTTTTTATTTTTTGTTATGCCATTTCAACCGGCTGTTCATTTGCATGACCTTCTTTTCTTTCGAAAACAAGTTTTTCTTTGCCTTCGCCTTCAGAAGTATCAAGCTTCAACAAGATTGTATCGCCGGGTTGGTAAGCATTACCCAAGATTTCTTCAGCAAGCTGATCTTCAATCTTTCTTTGAATAAGTCTGCGAAGAGGTCTTGCACCATAAGCCTCATTATAACCGTCTTTTGCAAGATAATCTTTTACTTCGTCGGTAACTTCGATTGAAAGTTCTCTTTCAGATAATCTCTTGAATAAATCTTTCATCATTAAGTCAACGATTTGTCTGATTTCTTCCTTGCTCAAGTGAGAGAATACGATAATGTCATCAATACGGTTTAAGAACTCAGGTCTGAATGCCTTCTTAAGTTCTTCATTAACTGTATCTTTAAGTTTTTCGTATTTATCTTTCTTCGCATCATCAGCCGAAGCGGAGAAGCCAAGTTTACCTTGAGTTGTAATCATACTTGCGCCGACGTTTGATGTCATAATGATAATTGTATTTTTGAAGTTAATATGTTTTCCTTTTGCATCAGTCAAACGTCCGTCGTCAAGTATTTGAAGGAGGATGTTGAATACGTCAGGGTGAGCTTTTTCAATTTCGTCAAAAAGAATTACAGAATAAGGTTTCTTTCTGACTAATTCTGACATGTGACCGCCATCATCGTATCCTACGTATCCAGGAGGAGAACCGATAAGTTTTGCAGTAGAATGTTTTTCCATAAATTCTGACATATCTACACGAATCATATTATCTTCACTACCGAAAACAGCTTCTGCTAAAGCTTTAGCAAGTTCAGTTTTACCGACACCTGTAGGACCTGAGAAAATGAAGCTTCCTATTGGTCTGTTTGGTGATTTTAAGCCTACTCTTGCACGTCTGATAGCCTTAGATATAGCTACAACTGCATCGCTTTGACCGATTACACGATTGTGTAAAGTTTCTTCCAGTTTCATTAATCTTTCGGATTCACCTTCCGTAAGTTTAGTCACCGGTACACCTGTCATTGTTGCAATAACTTGCGCTACATCTTCTTCTGTAACTGTAGGTTTATTTGCATCGTTCTTTTTGCGCCATTCTTCGGAAACTTCTCTGATTTTGTCTTTCATATTAGCTTCGTCATCACGCAGTGCAGATGCTTTTTCGAATTCTTGATTTCTGATTGCTTCTTCTTTTTCTTTAATTATAGCTTTAAGTTCTTTATCAAGTTCTTTTCCTTCCGGACAAAGAGTACAAACTTTCAAGCGAACTTTTGAAGATGCTTCGTCAATTACGTCTATAGCTTTGTCAGGCAAAAATCTGTCGTTAATGTACTTGCTTGAAAGTTTTGCTGCTGCAATAATTGCATCATCAGAGATATTTAAGTTGTGGTGTTCTTCATATTTAGATTTTAAACCTCTGATAATTTCAATTGTTTCATCAATAGACGGCTCGTCAATTATTACAGGTTGAAAACGTCTTTCAAGAGCGGAATCTTTTTCGACATATTTTCTGTACTCATCAGATGTAGTTGCGCCAATAACTTGAAGTTCACCTCTTGATAGAGCAGGCTTCAAAATGTTAGCCGCATCAATTGCACCTTCTGCTGCACCTGCACCAATTAAAGTGTGCATTTCATCAATAACAAGAATTACATTTCCTGCCTGACGAATCTCATCCATAATCTTCTTAAGACGTTCTTCAAATTCACCACGATATTTTGTACCTGCAATCAATAAACCCATATCAAGCTGAATGATTTTCTTATCGCCTAAAATATCCGGTACTTCATTATTAACAATTCTTATTGCCAAACCTTCCGCAACAGCGGTTTTACCTACACCCGGCTCTCCTAACAGAACAGGGTTATTTTTAGTTCTTCTTGCAAGAATTTGAATAACACGTTCAATTTCTTTTTCTCTGCCGACAACCGGATCTAATCTCATCTCTGATGCAGCAAGAGTTAAATCAGTACCGTATTCATCAAGGCTTGGTGTTTTTACCTTGCTAGCCGAAGAAGATGATGATGAACTTGAACCTCCGCCAACACCGGAACCGGCTGTAGGTTTGGAATCTCCAAGCATTTTAACAACATTGCTTCTTACTTTATTTAGGTCAACACCAAGGTTTTCCAATACTCTGGCTGCGACACCTTCTCCTTCTCTGATAAGACCTAAAAGCAAGTGTTCTGTACCGATATAGTTGTGACCTAATTGTCTTGCCTCATCCCAAGAAAGTTCCAAAACTCTCTTTGCTCTTGGTGTAAATGGAATTTCTACCGCAACAAAACCCGAACCTCTGCCGATAATTTTTTCAACTTCAACACGAGCATCTTTTAAGTTAACCCCCATTGATTTGAGAGTTTTTGCGGCAATCCCCGTACCTTCGCCGATTAAACCAAGCAATACCTGCTCGGTACCGACAAAATTATGACCAAGTCTTCTTGCTTCCTCTTGAGCAAGCATAATGACCTTGATCGCTTTTTCTGTGAAACGTTCGAACATTAAATTACCTCTTCTTAAAATACGTATTTTCTAAGATAATTCTACTAAAAATAGCCTAAAAATTCAAGGGGGTGGGGTAAATTCAAGTGGTGGCAAATTAAAAAAAGATGCCACAAAATAAGACTATTTTTCAGGAGGAACTATATAATAAAATACCGTATATTCTCTGGGCTGATTAAATGCATTTGTAAGTGTAAACTTGTATTCAACAGGTGAGAATTCAAATTTATCAGGTAACTCAGGGTAAGCTTTTTTTAGGTGTTCTTCCAATTCAGGAACGGTCCTGTCTATAAAAAATGCACCTGATTTTTTAAAGTCGTCCTTGTTTATCCATGGTGAAGGATATCCGAATGTATCAAGCAAGCATACCAGATTTTCTTTGCTGTATATTACTATCGGTAAAGTCCACTCTATATATCCTCCTACATATTTCATAGGTGTATGAGTTTGTTCCTCCCAAATAGCGTTTATATCTCTGTATACTTCAGGAACAGGATATCTGCTTCTGTAATTTTTTTCTACGGAAAGAAGAGTTCCGAGAGAGATAAAAGTTACGGTTAAAGCAAATAATGCCATATATAAGAAGAAATTAAAGTCTTTTCTTTCAATATTGCAAGGGAAAAAGTACAGTAACATTATTCCAATCATATACCAGAACTCGAAGCCCCATCTCGGACGCATTGTTCCGCCGTCACATAACCCCATCAATAAATGTATTAAAAGCGGTGCAAAACATAAAAGAATAAAGAACCATATATCTTGGGAATTTTTATCATTTTTAAACTGTATAGGTTTATGTTTTATGAACATAAAGAAGAAGTATAAAACGACAGTTCCTGCAATTGCCGCAATTTGCATAACAACAAACATTAAAGGTGCAGTTATGTGATTTATCCAGCCTGTTGCAGAGAGTTCGCTTCCGAAATACATTAAAGGAAAGAAGTCATATTTTATTAACCACAAAAGATGCGGTAAAAAGATTAAAAATGCAATTAATACAGACAAATAGAATTTTGGACTTTTGTACACTTCTCTTTTGAAGATTAATGCCCAAATTGCCATTGGTATAAGAGTTAATACAGTTTGGTATTTATTCAGGAAACAAAAACCTGTTATAATACCCAGCAGAATCCAGTTATACCAGCCATCTTTGTGCATGCATTTATAGAAGTAGTATGATAATAAAGGAAGCATTCCCAAAAGTATAACATCGGGATTAAATCCGTAATATCCTGTTACGTATGTGTAACACCAACAGCCTTCCATTAATATAACGGATAAAATCGATTTTGTTTCGTCCAAAAAACAATGAGCCAGCTTGTATATATAAATAAATCCCAAAATAATAAAAGCTTGGCTTAAAAAATAAATTGAAAAATCTGTTTTAAAAACAGCGTATGTCCAATACGTAAGCCAGCCTGCGAGCGGAGGGTGCTTAGGTGTACCAAAGTCGTGCAGAGACCCCCAATAAATGCCTTCTAAAGAATCCGTCGGTAATACAGTTCTTATTAAACCTATGCATGACCAAACAAGTAAATGTATTAACAAAAATGCTATAAACCACTTCCGTTCGTACGAAAGTTTATCCCAAAGTTTTATCATTTTAAAATCCTAACTATTCAAAATCTTGACTGTCTTTATTAATCATACTATAAAAATTACTTTATATCAGGGAAAGCATAAATATCTCCGTTATCCCCTCTCCATCTCATAAATCCCATTTTTGGCATTTTATCTATGTCAAAAACTGATACTAAAGCCCAGTTACCGGAAAGCTTAGTCAGCTTAATTTTTTTTACATAATTCATTTTGCCAACACCTTGAGCGAGGTCATCGGCTTTAGCGTGGAGAATATTGCAATCTTCAGGCGCATCTTTAAATAATCTTAAACCGTATTTTCTGCCGTACATGTTATAAAAATTTATCCAAGGCATGAATTGAAATCGGTCTTCCGTCATAACCCAGCCTTTAGCACCTGTGCGTTTGTCATAAATAATTTCTACCCAATTATCATCACCGATGTCAGAAACGTATAAAAAACCGAGTTTGCGTTCATTTAAGAGAAGTGCAAAAATGCTGTCCGGCATACTTTCGGGATTGTAAGAAAATTTGTATTCTCTTACGATTTGTGAATTTGATTCAGGATGAGAATATACGGTTAAATTTTCACCCACTTGAAAAACGCCCAAAGTGTTTTTTGGAACAGCATTTGTGTAAAAAGGCATAGTGTCTGCAAAAACAGGCAACATAAAAAACATGCAAATCATTAAAAATATCTTTTTCATATTTAACTTAACCTCTCCTATTACATATTCTACATGCGATAAAACGAAAACTCAAGAGAGGAGGTTCATCCTTGTTTAATTGTTAAAAATATGTTCTGCAAAAAATCTTACAATTAATCCAAAACGATTAAATAATGTTTTAAAAAAGAAATTGTAATAAAAATATTCTGTAATGTTATATAAATCCATGTGTGTAAAATTCAAGTCAGTTTTTAACAAATTTCTGTACTCTTGTCTTTGCATTAAATCATACAGCATATTTAGTGCTGATTTTTTAAAATGTATTTTTTTATTATTTTCTAAAGTTAAAATTGAAATATAAAAAGGAATAAATTCTGTTTTTAAACAACTAAATCTTTCTTTTGCTTCAGGCAGAAAGTCCAAAAATTTATCAATATTATCAATATTTGCAAAATTTTTATATAAAATGTAGCACTCATTTAAAACTGCGAAATCGGATTTTAATTTTCTTGCACTTAAATTAGAGCCGGAAGAAAAATATCGCATCCTTGTTAATTTATCATCAAGAATATGTACTTCATGTTTTGTTAGAATTTTTGTCCATAAATTCATATCTTGTATATATTTCAATATAATGTCAAAATTACCTGCTTCATTAAGACAAGTCTTTCTTATACATGCTGACGAACAGCAGAATGAATGATTTGCGGTTTCCCAAATATATCTCAACCATTTACCGGCTGTTCTGTTCTCCAAAAGATTAAATTGCTTATAATATGGATTTTTCTTGCTTTTAATTAAAATCCCTTTTTGATCAACAGGTTGGCATCTGGTAAAAACAGCCGCGCATTCGGGATTTCTGTCTAAATATTCAATTTGTTTTTGAAGTTTTTCAGGCTCCCACAGATCATCGGAACAAAGAAGTGCAATATATTCACCGCAGGCTCTTTCTATACAATTGTTTCCTGCCCAAGTTGATTGTTGATTCGGGTATACAGACTCAATCTTAATCCTGTCATCATTAAAACTTTCAATTACTTGCAAAGAGTTATCTGTAGAACCATTATTACAAACCAGTATTTCAAAGTCTTGAAATGTCTGATTTAAAACAGATTCTATTGCCTTTCCAATATAATTTTCATGATTATAGCAAGCTATACAAACACTGACTTTCGGTGACATAGAATTACTCCTTACTTAAATTTATTAATGTTTTTTTTGAATAACACCAATATATAATAAATACAGTAATTTGTGCTAAAAACATTGCAAATGATATGTTATATATTAATTCTTTTGAACTTAAAAACAAAACCGTCGCTGTAGTTCCGACAAAAAAAGAATTAGCAATTATGACAGCATAACTTTTTTTCCCTAAAATATTTATATAAGAAAAAGGACAAGAAATGATGAAAATAATATACCAAGGAACTAAAGATAAAAATATGTTAGCGAACATCTTTTCATTTAGCGAAAATCCTGTTTTATAAAACACCAATTTTAGCATAACAGGTATTGCAATAAAAACAGAAAAAGATACCACACCAAAAAGTAATGGAGAAAAAATAAGATATTTTTTTATAATTTGTTTGATTTTATCCATTTCCTTTTTTGCAATCATAATAGATAAATCAGACGTTATATTTCTGTTTGTATAATCAACAGTAACCATATTAACAGCTTCTATAGTATTTTTTGAATAATAAAAACAGGAAATTATTCCATTTGAAAAATTTACTAAAAAGTTATTTAAGACGAGCGGAAAGAAACAATTAAAAATGCCAAAACCAAAATATGTAGCAAAACTATTCCTGATAAATTTGACAAAATTCTTTGATGTTAGAACAAATTTAAAAGGAATTATTCTTTTTGCGCAGTATAAAAAGCCGTATAAAGCCGATATAAATATAGATACAGAGTATGAAACAGCAAGAATTTTAATACTGGGATTATTAACAAGTATTAAATAAGCCATTGTTAAAACTGTTCCCAGCAATATTATAATCTGTAAAATGTATGAATGTAATATTTTCTTTTCAGCAATAAACAGTTGTTCTGTAAGAGAAACTACCGGTGCAAATATAATGGAAAATATCATTATCTTTAATATTTGCACAAGACTTAACAGTTTTGCAGGATTAATATTATGCGTGTACAAATGAACTAGAGGATTTAGGAATATATAACAGATTAAAAACAATATTAATCCGATACTCAATGAATATATGAGTGTTTGATTATAAAAATTATTAGCAGTACCGCAAGAATCTTCTTTGAGATCATTATAAAATTGAATAAATTGTCCCATAAAAAACAATGGAATAAAATGCCATGATAGAATTATTGAGTATGCAAGCAAATAAATATCAGAACCTTCTGATATCCCAAAAAGTCTTAACATAAGAACCATATTTAAGAAAGAAAGAGTAATTTTAAAAAAATTTATAATATTATATTTAAAATTAAACATTATGTACTAATATATACCCCAAGAAGTTAAAATTTTTCCTGCATAATACCTTATAGAATTCCAAATTTTATTGTTCGGAATCCTATTATTAGCATATTTTAGGAACTGAAGTATCAAAGAAGGATTATTATTAAACTGCTTTAATCTTAAGTCCTTTTTCATCGGCCGCTTTGTTTTTAACAAATCAAACTCTTTTTTTAATTGCTTATGATATTGTACAATCTTAATATCACCGTGAGCACTTACACCATCTTCTACAATTTTTCCACAATACATTTCCAAATTGTACCATAATTTAGCTGCATATTTCACTGTTTCAACAGAAATCTGCTTATCTCCATAAGGAAATTCAGGAGATATTTGAATTTTATTAGGTCTTATTGCCAGCATTGCCATAATAAAACTCCACATGTCATCTTCCGTTTGATTGCAATCCGTAATAACGTATTTAATCCACAATTTTTTTGTTCCTGAATTTCTGTATTGCACTAAATTGGATATTACATTTGAGTACTTATCAACACCTTTAATTTCTGCATATTTAGACTTTATTCCTGTGTCAATTGATGTTGTTAAAGCAATTTTATTGCATCTTAATTTATCATATATAGACTGAGAAAATATCGTAGCATTTGAAAAAACAACCGTAAAACCCATTTTATTTTTATAGATATAATCTATTATTTCATTAAAATTCTTTAAAATTGCAGGCTCTCCTCCTGAGAAATCTATCCAATTATTTCCTTTAAGCTTTCTCTTTTTTCTAAATAATTCCCAAATTTGTAAAATATCGTATTGTGGTATCTCAAATTTATTTTCTTGAGCGTACGGGCAATACACACACTTTTCATTACAGCTTGTATAGTGTTGAATATTAAATGCCCCCGGTAAATACTCTCCGCCAATATAGTCAAAATGCACATCTTTGTATTTTTTTTCAATTAAATGTGAACAACCCTTGCAACCGCCTAAATCAATATTTTTTTTACCATTTATACCCAAAAATAAATCTTTTTTTCTTTGGACAATTAAATCATAGCTTACGGAACCATTGTTTATTTCTTCTGTAGAAACAATAACCGGTGAAGATTTTGAACCGTGACAGCAGCACTGCAAACCCCATAATTGAAAACATAATCCTTTTTCCAGATACTTACATGTTTTAACTATGTCATTTGGTTGAAAATCAATATCGTTATTTTGCATTTTTATTCTTCCTTTGTTTTATGTTCTGATTTTTTTCTTTGAGAGCAATAATTTTATAATATACGGGTATTAATATTTTTCTTAAATATTTTCTTACGCTAAAAGGTATATATTTTGTAATATTTACACCGGGTAGAACATCTATTGGAATTTTTTTCCCATATCTGTAATGATAACCGCTTGGTGGATTTTTTTTATTGATAAAGCAAGCTGATAAAATTGATTTTGCACCGTCATACGCAGACGTTTCGGCATCATCTCCACCCATAGCAGTTCTACACCAGCCAGGGCAGCAAGAATTGACATAAACTTTATATGGCAGCGCTGCAGCTGCAATTTTTTTTGTCATCATTATTGCAGCGGATTTGCTTGGAGCATATCCGGGTTGGAAATCCATAATGGCGTTATTATCCCAAAATTCTCCGGAACCTGAGGTTACATTTACAACCCTGCCGCCTTCTGACATTTCTGATATAAAAGTTCGTGTCATAATCAAGTGAGAAAAAACATTTGTCCTGAAAATTTTATCTAAAAGCTCTATATCTATATCAAATGTTTTTATATATTCTCCGTTAGGTATCCAATCTAATTGTGCACCGGCATTATTTATCAGTATATCTAATTTTTCTTCTTTTGGTTTTATTTGCTTATAATATTCAAAAGCTTGCTTAACTGATTCTTCTTGTGAAACGTCAACAACTATCGGAATAATATTTACAGAATTTCCCAATTCAATAATGGCATTTTTAGCTTTTTCTAAAGAACGACAACCCATGTAGACTTTAAAATCGAGTTCCAAAGCAAATATTCTGCACAACTCAAGTCCTATACCTCTTGTTGCTCCTGTTATTAATACTGTTTTCATAACTATCCCTTTCTTTAATTTTATTGTTTATATTTTCTTATGTCAAGGAAATCATGTAATACGATAGATTGACATCGTGTTATAATAAAACCAAAAGGGAATATTATGACAACAGCGATTTATGCGGGAAGCTTTGACCCGTTTACATTAGGACATTTGGATATATTAAAAAGCAGTGCGGAAATTTTTGACACAGTTATTATCGCAGTTGCTTACAATCCTGAAAAAAAAGGGTTTATTCCCGTTGATGACAGAGTAGAGCTGATAAAAAAATCTGTAATTTCTATTCAAAATATTGAAGTCTACTCTTTTAACGGTTTAACAGTCGAGTTTGCAAAACAGCACAATGCAAAAATTCTTATAAGAGGGTTAAGAGATTCTAAAGATTTTGAATACGAAAATCAGCTTGCACGGATTAATTCAACTCTTAATCCCGAGATTAAAACAGTTTTTCTGACAGCTAACCCACAGAACGTCGCCATCTCATCAACAGCTGTAAAAGAACTTGTATCGCACAAGTGCGACTTAACTCAATTTGTACCTAATCCCGTAAAAGATTATTTAATGCAAAAATTTTATGTGTGATACTTGGTCAAAAGAGCCTTAACTTGTTCTATAAATTCATCTTGGCTAAAGTTTTCTTTACAAATATAGTAATCAACATTTAAGCTTGTAAGTTTTTCCATTGCAACATTTTTAGAGATAGAACTCATAACTATTACAGGAATATCTGCGTACATTTCATCTGTTTTAAGCATATTTACAAATTGGTATCCGTCTATATGCGGCATGGTTAAATCCGTAATTATTAAATCATAATGATTCATCTTTAGCTTAATCAATGCTTCTTCCGCTTCTGCTACAACGTCAACCATGTATCCTGCATTCAGCAGAATATTCTTTATCATTGTTCTTGTTGTAATAGAATCATCAAGAATAAGAATTCTCTTATATGCTAAAATATCAGCAGGAAGCAATTGCTGATTTGCAGCTGCATTTATTGCTTTATTAAAGTCATAATGCAAAACATCCTGCATATTCAAAATCAAGCACAATTCTCCCGAGGCAAGATTTGTAATTCCGGATATATTTTTTACTTTGTACAGCGGAGCGGAAAGTTTCTTCTGCAAAATATCCTGATCGCCAAGAAGCTTATCAACAACTAAGCCGACTGTTTTTTCATCGGATTCTATAATAAGTATTGTTTCTTTTTCTCCCCTTTTTTCCGGAGGCATATTCAATATGTCTGACATATAGTAAAGCGGAATAATATTCCCGTTATATACAATTGAACGTACGCCGTTGTTAGTCTTTATCTCGGATTGTTTTTTCACTATAAAGGTTGTGATTACCTGAATAGGAACCGCAAATGTTTGTCCGGAAATTTTTACAAGGAATACTCTAAGAGTTGTAAGAGTAACAGGGATTTCTATATGAACACAGCTTCCTTTGCCGAATTCAGATATTACTTTAACTTTTCCGTTAAGCTGAGAAATCTTTGTCTTAACTACATCAAGCCCGATTCCTCTGCCTGAGATGCTGGTTATAGAATCTCCTGTTGTAAATCCAGGCCAGAAAATAATATTCATTATTGCTTCATCTGTCATAGAAGCAATATCTTCTTTTGTTAAAAATCCTCTTGAAACAGCTCTGTCTTTTATTTTTTCAAGATTAAATCCTCGTCCGTCATCTGCAACATCAATAATTACCTTGTTATCATCTTGTCGAGCGGATAACATAATTCTGCCGACGGCATTCTTCCCTGCGGAAATTCTTTCCTCTTTTGTTTCAATACCGTGGTCTATTGCGTTTCTAAGGATATGTATTAATGGTGTTTTAATCTCTTCAATAATTTTTTTATCGGCACAGGTATCTTTTCCTTCTATTTCAAAATCAATATCTTTACCTTTTTCATTTGCAATATCACGAACCATACGTGAGAAAGAATTAAATACCGTAGAGATTGGAAGTACACGAATATTTTTAACCATAGATTCCATTTCATCTATGATTAAGCGCATTTTTATATCATCTTCTTTAGAGGATCGATATAGTGAATTTAAATCATAAATAGTTCTTGAAACATTTTGTGTCAGGTCTGATAATAGTGCAAATACTTGTTTTACAAATGCTGCTGTATATTGTTCAGAATTAGGATTTTGCAGGTATTTGCGATTGTAATATCTCAAGTAATTTGAAGTTTTTAATAAATCTTTTTGGCAGCTTTCATTTACAGCTTTTATAGAGTCTATCTTTTCAAGATTTTTTTCTGTTTTTATTTTGGTTATAATAAGTTCCCCAAGTTGATTGACGAGTAAATCCAATTTTTGGGCATTAACGTGTAAAGTTTTGATTTCAGTGGAAGATGAAGATTTATTTGACTGTGCTGTCTGTGTGGATAGGTTTTTAATCTCGTTTACACCGGAATCTTTTTTGTAATTTAATTCCAGTAATTGCTTCATAATCTCAAGCTGTTGGACAATCAAGTCACTGTCAATATTTTCATTTGGTGACGCACAGTATTCAATTCCGCTTTTAAGAGTTTGTACCATTTGTTCTTCCAGTTGAACGGAATTTTCGTCAATGAAATCCAGTATTTCAAGAATTGCATTTAGTATTTCTAAAATGCTTGTATCGTCAACATCATTTTTTAATTTAAGAATGTCATCTTTAATTTCACTTGTATAAACGCTGCTTCCTTGAAGCATGGACATTTTTTCCGCAACATCAAAAAATGAAAATCCTTTTGATTCCGTTTGAATACAAGAAGTTGTATACTTAGCTGCCGCAGAACTGAGTTCATTTCTTAATTCAAGAATCTCACTTATGGTTAAAGTATTTGTTGCGTTCATTACAAAGTCAATCTTAGTAATAACATTTTCTAATGAAGATTTGACTTCATACATATCTGTATCTTTGAAGTAATCATATATTTTTTGAACGTATTCTTTTAAGATAACAATATCTTGCGACTCTTCTTCCGGCACGATACTGTCTATAATTTCAAAACAAGAGTTGAAGTTTAAATTTATTTCTTCCTGATAATCAGATAAATTTATTTTTGGCTCGCTTTCTTCTGCCATAACACCCATTTTTTGTGAATCAAAACTCGGGATGTTAAATTCTGAAATATCAATTCCCGGAATATCTAAACCCGGAATAATGCTTTGGCTGTCAACAGGAGCAGTGTCTGCCTGATTTTGGATTTCAATATCAAAAACAAGCTCTAAATTGGACATAACCGTTTTATATTCATTATCGATAATTTCACGTCCGTTTTTTATAGATTCCTGAATATACCTTGCAACTACTTCCAGAGAACTTGATGCAAGTTTAACATGTCTTTCTTCCAGTTTGAACTTTGAATCTTTTACAGCATCAAAGATATCTTCCATTTTATGGATAATCATTTGAATGTTGTTAAGCCCAATCATTCTTACTGCGCCTTTAAGGCTGTGAAGATCTCTATATATATTTGCTATTAATTCTTTATTATCCAAAGAATGTTCAAGGGTATAGAAGTTGTTAAAAAGCCGTTCTTCTATTTCCTCACTTTCCGTTTGGAATATTTGCATTAATTCACTGTTATTTTCGTTATCTGAAAAATCCATTTTCGTTTTATTATTATGCTGTTAAGTACCTGAGTATTATGCTTTATGCATTTTCATTAGCTGAAGATTTAAGGTTGTTTGATAAATTATTTAACGCTGAAATTTTTTCGGCATTAATATTCAAATTTTGCATAAAATCTGTGGAAACATTGCTTACTTCTTCATCAAGTGTTGTCAATTTTTCAATTATATCGCTTTGTTTTTGAGCATTTTTATTGATAACTTCTAATGATTCTAAAATATCTTTTATAAGAACCAAAATTGTTTCGGAATCGGAAGATAATGTGTTGATGTCTTTAACGACGGATTCAATTTCTTTTGTACCTTCCTCTGTAGCCATAACGGTAGAATTTGTAGTGTATTGAATATTGCTTGTTAAAGATGTTATTTTAGTAATTGCTTGTTTTGATTCGTCAGCAAGTTTTCTGATTTCACCTGCAACAACAGCAAAACCTTTACCGTGTTCACCTGCTCTTGCGGCTTCAACTGCGGCATTAAGTGCAAGCATGTTTGTTTGTTCAGCAATATCATCAACTACGCTTATTGTGCTTCCGATTTGTTGTGAGTGTTCGGAAAGTTCAAGAATAAGCTCAGCTATCATTTGAATTTTTTGTCTTAATACAAGCATTTTTTCAGCATTAGCAGAGATAAAATCGTGTTCTTTTTGCGAAAAATTCATTGATTGGCTGATTTGTTTTTCTGTATTTTTTGACATAGAAACCGACTCTGCAGAGATAGTTCTCAGCTTTTCTATCATACCTGATATAGATTTATTATTAGAAACAAGGGTTTCAAATCTTTGTCTTTGCTTTTTAACTGCCTCCATAACATCTTCCGTTGCGGATGCAATGGATTCCGATTGAGAGGAAAGTGTTTGCTTTATTAGTTTTTGCATCCATTGTTTAGTTATAAATTGTGACAGAACATTAATTACTGAGATTATAACAATAAATGTCAAAGCATCATAAGGCGGTATGGCTTTAAACTTGGCAAATATTAAAAATAAAACGCATGTCAAGACGAAAATACCTAAGTCAATATAACATTTTATGTTAAATTTTTGTTTTAAATCAAAATTCAATCCAATTCCCACTTTTTCTCTCCTATAGTTTTTTTTAAACATTTATTATATAATCATATTATACTAAATTTTTAAGAAATTGGAATAGATTAAATAGATGGCAATAAAAATTTTATTGGTAGAGGACAGCGAATCCCAATTAGAGTTTTTAAGAGTTGGGCTTGCAAAAAACGGATTTGAGGTAGAAACAGCCAGAAATGGAGCAGAGGCATATAAAAAGCTTTTTGAATATCTGCCTGATATTGTGCTTTCGGACATTATGATGCCTGTTATCGACGGATATCAGTTATGCAGGTTGATAAAAAATAAAGATGAAACAAAAAAAATTCCTGTAATTTTATTAACTATACTGGATAAAAAAATTGACAGTTTTTGGGGTAAAAAAGCCGGCGCACAGCTGTTTTTGTCTAAGTCTATTGATATAGAAGAACTGGTAAAAAATATTCATGCAACAGTAAGAAGATATCCGGTAACCGAAGAATATAAAGCGCAAATTGCATCGCAGGTAACACCTGATAATTCCGCTCAATCACAGTTGAATATTATTTTGAATGATTTGTTGTTAAAATCGGTTTTTGCAAATGAATTCAGAAATTTAAGCGACTTTATGAACTATGAAAGAATTTTGGTTGAGAAGTTATTTTCTTTGTTGAGTTCTTTTGTAGAGTACAATGCTGCCGGGATTTATTTTGCATCTCCTGACGATTTTTCGGAGAATATTTTATACATTGATACACTGGGTAGAAACCTGTCAAAAAGTCTTTTGTCAGATATACAGTATGATTTTTTCAGAAAATTGGAAGAAATTAAGCCTATACGTGACAGTAAGTTTGAAGTTGTAAGAATTCTGTTGGGAAAAGAAATGGAATACAACTTTAATGATATGAAGTCAAAGATTATTATTCCTTTGGTATTTGATAAAAAATTAATAGGCGGAATTTGTTTTTATACAAAATCTGATATAGATTATTCGTCTTTTAGATTTTTCGATATTATGATAAGCGAGCTTCTGGCGATATTCAAAATGAAGTATCAGTATACAGAGAAAGAATTTATGTCAGTACTTGACGGCTTAACCGGGTTGTATAACAGACGCCAATTTGAATTGGGCTTGGAGCAGGAATTCAACCGTACAAAAAGGCATCCTGCCGATTTTAGTTTAGCAATACTTGATATTGACTTTTTTAAGAAAGTAAATGATACCTACGGTCATCAATATGGCGACTATGTTTTAAAAACTGTAGCGGATTTAATGAAGTCTTCTTTCAGAAAAACGGATTTGTTATACAGATATGGCGGTGAAGAACTTGTTATGATAATGCCTGAAACAAATATTGAAGGTGCTCTAGTTCCTGTCCAGCGATTGAGAAGAATGATTGAAGAATACGGATTTGATTACAACGGTGTAAAGGCAAAAGTTACGGCAAGTATAGGGCTTACAATGAACTATGTTGACTTTAAGACTTCTACCGAACTGCTTAAATCAGCAGATGAAGCTTTATATAAAGCAAAAGAAGAAGGCAGAAATAGGGTTATTATTCACGAAGGAAACGTAAGATGATGTACGGTGAAAACTATATTGAACAAAAGAAGAATACTCATTTGTATTTTATGCTGGGGAATAGCAAATATGCAGTAAATACTTCAAATGTTCTTGAGATTATGAAGCTGCCGAAGCTTGATTATCCGCAGAAACTTCCGAATAATATTATCGGACTTTTAAAGTACAATAATTTTGTTATTAATATTATTGATATACGTTTTTATTTGGATATAGACGTAAGCGAATACAATGTTAACAATGAGTTGTTAATTGTAAAAACCGATGAGACAATTTTTGGTATTATAACGGACAGAGTATTGGGTATTATGCCGTTTGAATCATCTGATATTGATACAATACCTTTTGTGGATAATAAGACAATAATTGACTCTATATACAAACACAATCAGGAAACTGTTTTTATAATAAATATATATTCTATAGAAAACAGGTTAAAACAGACTATTAAGCCTTTGGATATTGATGTGCAAGCTTTATTCCCAAAAGATGAGCATTCTTTATCCGTAATGAACAGCAGAACAAATGAATTAACCAAAAAATCTAATTTTTCATTTATGAGTGGAGAACTTCATACAAAAAAGAAGTTAATATCTTTTAATATAAATGATGATTTATATTGTATTCCGTTGGATTGCGTAAAAGAAGTTTTGAAAGATACAACGATAACAAATGTTCCCGGGACGCCTGATTTTATTGAGGGCATTATGAATTTAAGGGGCGATTATATTACAGTGCTAAATATCAAAAAGTTTATAGGCATACATAAAACCGACAAAAAACAGGATGCAGAAAAGAATCCTGTAATTATTGTAAGCTGTAATGATATGGAACTTGCATTTTTAATAGATAAAATCAATGAATTGTTTGAAGTTCCGGAAGAAAAGATTATCGGTTCCGGTGAAGGGTATTTTTCAAATGAATTTATACTTAATAACATTCCGTATACAATTCTTAATGTAGAAAAAATCTTTACTGATAAACGAATTGTCGTTACAGATATGTAGTTCAAATAATGTATAGTTAGAATTTGCATATTATGGTACAATACGTAGTATGAAGCATTATAAGCAGAGGACAATAGCATTGTGTCTCGCTTCGGTAATGACGGTAGTTGGAGCGTTTGGCGCAGATAATTATAAAAATAGTATAAAATCCCTCAGAATAAATAACGGTTCCGGCGGGTATATAAGCTTGACTGCATATACAGCAAAGCCATACAATGTTCCGGTTAAAACCGTAAGAAGGGATATAAATACCTATGTTTTAGTATTTCCTGAAACAAACAGTGAATTTAATACTCCTGATATAAATAACTATGACAATATCCAAAGTATAGATGTTATAACAACACCGTACACATACGAAAAAAACGGCTATACGGAAGTTATCGTTAAAACAACAGGGGAACCTGCTTTAAATGCAAATACGATGTTGTTTATTCCGGGAGACAAAAAAACTGCAAAAAATAATGCTTCAAAACCAGTAAAACAAACCAGTTATTGGGACGCACTCGAAACCGGACAAAAAGCAGAAACTACAGTTCAAACAACAAATCAAAAAAAATATAATAATGCTTCAAATTTAAACAGAACTGCTTCTGACTCGTATTCTGAGCGGTCAAAAACTTCCGCTCAATCTTCGGTAAATAATGCTCAAACACAACAAGAAAAAGTATACGTACCTCCGGACAGTGTAAAAAATGACGCTAATGCCGGTACATCAGACTATATGGTTGCTTTGGTCTGCGGACTTATACTGTTTTTAATAATAGTATTTATTGTTATTCTCAGCAAAGATAAGATGGCATCCGTTATCGGAGAGCAAAACGGATTCGACTTAAACGAGGACGATGGCGACAAAAAAACTCAAAAGAAAAAATCTGAAAAGAAAAAAACTGCCAAAAAATCAAAGATAAGAAAAACAATTAATAAGTTAGATAAAACTTATGTAAATCAAAAAAAATCTTCCGTAAATATGATTACAGGATTGAGTGCGGAAAATCCAATAAACGAAAAAGCGTTAACAAACAAAGAAGAAAACGAAGAAGATGAATCAAAAACATTGGTAGTTGATTTGGATTCTTTATATAATGAGAAGCAACAGCCTGAAAAAGCTGCAGATAACGGAGAAACTCTTAATAATACCGAATCGGAATCTCGGGAACAATATTCTGATGATACAGTTGAAGATGATTTAGCTGATTTCTTAAACGAATTTACTTTTGATGAAGAAGTTCCTGAGGAAGAAACATTTGATGAAAAATTATACGAAGAAGTTATAAACAGTAAGGATATAAAATTTACAAAAGAGGACAGAGAAAAACTTGTACAACTTACGCAAGTAGAATTAAGCGAAGAAACACAGGACAATTTAGCTGATTATAAAAAACAGGAAATGTCTAAGCCAAAACCGCTCACACAGGCTCAAATTCTTGAAAATTTGGTAACATCGTATTCAATAAAACAAAACATATCCTTCTCAAAAGATGACATTAATGCTTTGCAAAAGCTTATGAGTGTCGAATTGGATGAAGATTTTATCAAAGATTTAAGAACAAACCCTTCAAGGGTTGCAATAGTGGAAAAAGAAATCTCCGCAAGAAAAGCAAAACCGCACAGAACATCAGAGATAATGACTCTAAATGTAAAAGACTTACTTCCGGATTTGTCAAAAGAACTTAAAAAACAAGGAAACAAACGTATTGAGTCGGAAGTAAAGCCTCAAACAGTATATTTCAGCGAAGGTTATGAATATACCACTCTGTCTGTTTCCCCTGATTTGGGCAATTTGTCGGTTGCATTAAAAGAAAAAGGGGCTACAGAGCATCGTCCGTCAGATTTTATGCCTATAGCTGAAAGCGGATATGAGTATACGACGCTTTCCATAAAGGATGAACTTCCTGATTTAGCTGATGTAAAAGCTAATCCTAAAAAGTATGCTCAACCGGAAAAGAAAAAAGAAAAAGCAGATGAAAAGTCTTTGTTGAACAGTTTGGCAAATGTAACCTTTAAACCGTTCTATGAAGAGGTTCCCGAAGATGAAGAACTTAAGCCTGAAAATACAGATATAGAAGAAAATAAAGAAAATATAATGCCTGAGATACCGGTTCAAACTATAATTACGGAACAAGTTAAAGACAGACACACAAGACGTTTGGAAAGAATTAACAAAGATGCTCAAAAGTTGTTACAACTAATAGAAGAACAACAAAAGGAAAGAAAAATAAAAAAACAACAAGCAGAGGAAGAAAAACAGTTTAAGCGTGAACTGGAACAAGCAGTAAGCAAAGAACAAGAAGAAAAACCGATTGATAAACCTGTAGTTTATGAAAGAGAAGGAGCAGAAGTATTAAAAACTGTAAGATGTAATGATAATACGACATGCAGCCTGCTTAAAACCTCTGACGGGTACGTAGTTGCAGGAACAATAAACGGTAAACAAAAAGAATTAAAACGATATGATAAATTACGAACTACTAATATGCAGATAAGAGTAAATGAAAAAATGAAAGACGGATGTGTTCAATATCTTGTAAAAATTGGTGCAAACAAGTTTGTTATTAATGTAACTCAAGATAGTATGGAGTTTGTAATGGATCTATGCTAAAACGCTTATTAATACTGTTGATAGTTCCTTTTATTCTGTGTTCTTGTTCAAAAAAAAGCGTTGAAGAAATTAAATTTTCATCTTGGGGTTCAATTACAGAAACTCAAATACTAAATCATTTGATATCAGAATACGAAAAAGAAAATCCTGATGTAAAAATTAATTTTATACATATTCCTCAAAATTATTTTCAAAAATTACATTTGCTTTTTGCCTCCTCAACAGCGCCGGATGTAATTTTTATCAATAATCTCTATTTACCTCTATATACAAATCATCTGGAAGACTTAAGCGGTATAATAAACCCTGAAGACTATTACCCTCAGTCGCTCGCTGCTTTGAGTAAGGATGGAAAATTATATGCGATACCAAGAGATATCTCTAATTTTGTATTTTTTTATAACAAAAATATTACAGGTGAAATTAATTCCGATTGGACATTTGAAGATTTTGAAAAACTTATAAAACAAATTTCTTCTTTTGAACATTTTGGTGTAAGTTACGAAAGAGATATTTATAAAGCCTCGCCGTACACTATTACACTTGGATTTGATAATGGTGTTGCTTTTTATAAAAAGTTGGAAGGTAAATATGCGCCTACGCCTGCACAAACAGGAAGTTCCACACAAGCACAAATGTTTCTGAACGGTAAAATAGGATTGTATTTGTCCGGGAGGTGGATGTACCCGAAGATAAGCGAAAATGCAAATTTTCCATACGGAATAGTTACATTCCCCGGAACGGTGTCATCGGATGCTTCAGGCTGGGCTGTTTCGAAAAATTCTAAACACAAAAATCAGGCTGTTAAATTTGTTCGGTATTTATCATCAAAAGGAAGTATTGATTATTTTACACAATCCGGTTTGATTGTTCCGGCAAGGATAGATTCTTCAAAAAACATTAAAGAACAAGCGTTTTTAGAAGCTATAAATAAATCAGTGCCGAATAATGTTGATAAGAATTTCAGTAAAACAAGGGACGAATTGAATAAGAAACTGTTTAATTAAAAGCAAAAATCGATTTATTAAAATATAATTTTTTTGGTATAATAAACTTATAAGAGGAGATATTGTATGCGTCAAAAACCAGTAGAACAAGATAAATTTGAACGTCGTCACAATTTTAATGCGGTAGAAGAAAACTTAACCGCAGAACAGGTAAAGCTTGAAGCATCAAGATGCTTAAATTGCAAAAATCCGCAGTGTGTAAAAGGTTGTCCCGTAAACATTAAAATACCTGATTTTATAAAAGCTGTAAAAGAAGATAAACTTGATGAAGCAGGTAAGATAATTCGTCAGACCAGTATGCTTCCTTCTGTATGCGGAAGGGTTTGTCCTCAAGAAAGACAATGTGAAGGGAAGTGTGTACTTGGAATCAAGAGTGAGGCTGTAGCAATCGGTGCATTGGAAAGATATGTAGGTGATAATACAAATCCTGTGGAAACGGATATTATTCCTTCAGGAAAGAAGGTTGCAATTGTAGGCTCAGGTTGTGCCGGGATTACTGCTGCGGCTGATTTGAGAAAAGCCGGACACGATGTAACAATATTTGAAGCTTTACATAAATTCGGCGGTGTTCTGAGGTACGGAATTCCTCCGTTCAGACTTCCGAGAAAATTTTTAGACAGAGAAATAAACTCACTTATAAAAATGGGTGTAAAGTTTGAAAAAAATGTAATAGTAGGAAAGTCAATAACTTTACAACAATTGAAAGATGACGGGTTTGATGCAATATTCTTATGTTCAGGAGCAGGTCTTCCTAAAATGATGAATATTCCCGGCGAAAATTTAAACGGTGTTTTTTCAGCTAATGAGTTCTTAACACGTGTGAATCTTATGCAGGCAAATGATGAATCTACAGCAACTCCTTTAAGAGTCGGTAAGTCTGTTGCAGTAATTGGCGGAGGAAATGTTGCAATGGATGCTGCAAGAACAGCAGTAAGAGTAGGTTTTGAAACCGTTTATATTGTATATAGAAGAACTGAAACAGAGCTTCCTGCAAGATTAGAAGAAATAAGGCATGCCAAAGAAGAAGGTGTCCAATTCTTATTCTTACGTGCGCCTAAGCAAATCTATGATAAAGACGGATATGTAAGCGGCATGCAATTTGAAATTATGGAATTGGGTGAGCCGGATGATTCCGGAAGGCGATCTCCAGTAGGAACAGGTGAATTTATAGATTTAGACGTAGATACAGTAATTGTTGCATTGGGAACAGGGCCGAATCCGATTCTTCAAAAATCTGCAAAAAACGATGGCATAGAATTTGAAACAGACAGAAAAGGTTATTTTACTGTTGATGAAGAAACAAGAGAAACATCAATTCCACATATATATGCCGGTGGTGATGTGGCACCGGTTGGAGAATCGAATGCCATAAATGCGATGGGGGCAGGGAAAAAAGCTGCCAAGGCTATTAATGAATACTTACAATCGAAATAAGATTTAATGTTTACAAAGATAAAATTACGTGATATGATTTTTGTGAGAAAGAGTGCTAAAAAAGAGGGCAAATAATAATGCTTATAGAAAAATATTTGGAAGTAGTCGTAAAACAAAGAGGTTCAGACTTACATATTTCAGCGGGTTTGCCGCCAGTTGTTCGTATAGACGGAAACCTTCAAAGAATGGATGTACCGGCTCTAAAACCTGAAGAAGTCGAACTTTTATTATTTCCGATGCTTAACAAAGAACAAAGACGTAAATTGGAACAGGATTGGGAATTAGACTTTTCATACGGTATACAAGGTTTAAGCCGTTTCCGTGTTAATATTTATAAAGACAGAGGGAATTATGCGGCAGCATTTCGTGTAATTTCATCAAAAATACCTGATTTTAAAGAATTAGGTTTATCGGATACGGTAAAGAAAATTGCAGAAAAACCGAGAGGACTGGTTCTTGTAACAGGTCCGACAGGTTCAGGTAAATCAACTACTCTGGCTGCGATGATTAACTACATAAATGAAACCCGTTCAGAACATATTTTGACGATTGAAGATCCTATCGAGTTCATTCACCCGTCAAAACGCTCAATTATTCACCAAAGAGAGCTTGGTCAAGATACAAGAAGTTTTGCTAACGCTTTAAAATCAGCTCTTCGTGAAGACCCTGATATTATACTTGTAGGTGAGATGCGTGACTTGGATACCATCAGATTAGCTTTGACAGCTGCTGAAACAGGTCACTTGGTTTTTGGTACATTGCACACATCTTCTGCATCGCAAACTATTGACCGTATTATTGACGTATTTCCGGAAGGTCAACAACAGCAAGTTCGTGTTCAGTTATCTAACTCACTTGTTGCGGTATTTTCTCAAACTTTGCTTCCGCTTCTTCAAGCAGACGGTACAAAGCAAGGTCGTGTTATGGCTCAGGAAGTTATGCTTGTTATTCCTGCGATTGCAAAC
>CADBXV010000017.1 GCA_902798645.1 uncultured bacterium | reverse complement strand
AAGTGAGACAAAATTCATCGGGCTCATAACTAGAAATGTATCATCATTAGAAAATAAAGGTTTGCCGTTATATCGTGCTGATTTCCAAGCATTTTCCAAAGAACCGTATTCGTGCATAAGCCCTTTCGGGTTTCCTGTTGTACCTGATGTGTAAGCTATATAGCATAAATTATGTAAATTTACGGGTTCGTACCCATCTAATGAATCAGTATTTATAATTTCTTTCCAACAATCTTCATCTACAAAAAGTTTGCATTTACAGTCTTGTTTTATAAATTCAGTACGTTTTGGGTTGTTATCTGTTTCTGTTAATACAAAAGCAGCTCCGATTCTTATAGTTCCCATAATACAGGCATAAAGTTCAACGCCTCTCGGCAAGCAGTACATTACTAAATCTTCTGAGCCTATTTTTTTTGATTTTAACCAAGCATAAATCTTTCCTGACAGCTCCCATAATTCTTTATTTGTAATTTTTGTTTCAGATTTATATATAACTGCTATCTGTTCAGGCTTTTTTTTGACGTGCTCTGCAAAAAGTTCTAAAATGGTCTTATTAATACTTATTCTACACCTTTCCTTTTGTATGTGTCTAAATGATACAAAATGTATCAGTCCGACTTGAAACAATTATAACACAGAGTTACATTATTAATACCAACTAAATATCAGGTCAGGAGTTCGAGTCTTCTAACTAAGGGCACGAGTCCGAATCTTGCACTTGAGGCCGCAAGTATTTTGTTTGTTTATACCGGACAGTTCTGTATTATATTTATCCCGAGGAGAAGCAAGAGAAAAAGGTGGTAATATTAAAGGAGCAAAAGAAGATTACAAAAAAGCTACTGTGTATGAGGGATTTTGAGATAAAGTATACCGAGTTTGACATATTTAGTCGGAAGTTTTCAAAAAATTTTAACAATAAATGCCGTTTAATGAGTGTTTTAATCGTGTTCAGATTTTTATTTTTCACTCATTTTTATGCTTTCGCCCAAGAGTGAAAATATACCATTTGTTACTACTGTTTCACCTTCTTTCAAGCCTGAGAGAATTTCTGTGTATTTTTCGTTTTTTAGCCCTGTTTCTACTTTTCTCTCCTCGTAAGTTCCCTCCTTAGTCTTAACATAAGCAAAATTATAATCGCCGTATTTTTCTATTGCACCATCAGGCACAACAAGCGTTTCTTTCTCTCCTGTATTTACAATAATTTCAGCATATATATTCGGTTTAAATTTAAAATCGGAATTTTCTATATCTGCTCTGACTTCAAGAGTTTTTGTTTCGTTATCCAATATCGGAGAAACATAGGACAACACTCCCTCAATACTTTCATTTCCGCTTTTGGCTTCAACTTTTTGACCGACAGCGAGTTTCGCTGAATCTTTTTCAAAAGCATAACCGACAAGCCAAATCGTTGATAAATCCGCCAGTGCAAATATTTCTTTGTTATCTTCTACAAATTCTCCCGTATTAACTTTTCGCTCAAGCAAAACTCCGCCGATAGAGGCTTTTAATTCAATATAAGGCTGCGCCTTTTTTGTTTTTAAAACAGTGTCAATGTTTGCTCCGTAAACTCCCAAACGACTGCGGTAAACGTTAATGAGTGCGCTGCGTTTTGATTTTAGGGAATTTAGTTTTGCAATATCTTTCTGTTTTTCAGCCAATGCTCTTTCATAATCTGCCCTTGAGGATATTTTTTCATTGTATAGAGTACGCTCTCTTTCGTATTCGCTGTTTGAAAGCGTGCATTGTGCGCTTTGAGTTTTAATGTCTGATTCAATATCCATAATTTTTTCTAAAAATTCAAGCTGAATTTGGCTTATTTCATCGGTTTTTAAAAGAGCTATTGTATCACCTTTTTTAATCGTATCACCTATATCAAAATATATTTTTTCAATTTTACCTTCCATTGGTGCATAAATTTTTTCCAACGATTTATTTTGCGCTTTAAATTGTGCCGGAAGTGTAATTTCGGTTTTCAATTTTTCGTATGTTACTTTTGCTGTTTCTATTTTTGCGTTTTCTTCTTGGCTCTGGGTTAATTTAATTATTTTTATAGCATCATGTTTTGTGTTTTCGATTTTTCCGCAGCCGCAGCAAATCAGGGAAACTATCAATAGTATTATTAAATTTCGCATTTTTTCTCCTTTGTCAGTTTATACAGTAGAGGTACTAAAAATATTGTAATAACGGTGCCAAAAGTAAGTCCGCCAATTATAGTAATTGCAAAAGGTTTCTGGCTTTGTGCACCAATACCGTTTGAAAGTGCTGCCGGCATTAGCCCGAGTATTGCAACAAGTGAAGCTGATAGGACAGGACGTAATCTTTTACACGCAAGACTTTTTAATTCCTCATCACCTAAGGTATTTGTTTTTATAAGCGAAGATAGAATTATTACGCTGTTTTGTATTGATACTCCTATTGCCGCAATTAGACCAACTCCGGCGGAGATTGAAAAATATGTCTTAGTTAAAAACAGAATAAAAATAGCCCCTGATAATACAGGCAAAATTGTGCATAAAGCAATCCCCACATAGCGTTTTTTCTTGTAATGGATAAAAAGAATTGCCGAAATTAAAAGAATTGTAAGAGGTAAAATTATTCCAAGTCTTATATTGGCACTTTTTTGACTCTCTGATTGCCCTGCCCATTTTATTCTGTAGTTATCAGGCAGTTTAAGTTCTTTTTTTAATAGCTTTTCCGCTTCATTTACGGTCGAACCTAAATCTCGATTTCTTATGTTAAATCTAATTATTGCTACTCTTTGATTTTCACTCCTTGTAATAATCATTGCGCCGTTGTCGTTCGTAATATTTGCTACATTAGACAAAGGAACAGAAATTCCGTCAGGTGTTTTGACGATGATGTTTTCGAGCTTTTCTAAACTGTTTCTGTCCTCCTGTTCAAGACGTAAAAACACATTAAATCGTTTTTCGTTTTTAATTATTTGAGTAGCATTTTTACCGCCGATTGCAATTTCAATAACTTTTTGGATATCGTCGCTTTTTAAACCATACCTTGCGGCTTTTGTCCTGTCCGCTTTTATTTGATACTGCGGCTGCCCGATTATTTGGTCATAAGAAATATCTACAATCCCTCGCACTTTTCCTAACAACTCAACCGCTTCATCTTGAAGTTTTTGCAGATTATATAAATCGTGACCATAAATTTTCAAGACAACTTGACCTTTTGAGCCGGAAACGGCTTCTTCCACATTATCCTGAATATATTGGGTAAAATATGTAGTAATTCCGGGAATTTCATTTAAACTTCTTTCCATATCATTAATCAGTTTTTGTTTATTTTTATGAAATTTAAACCGCCACTTTTTAGAAAGTTTTAAATCCACCATATTTTCTATATTTGATAATAAATTCGGGTCTTCGCCATCATCGGCTGAACCAATATGTGAAATAACATTTGTAACTTCAGGGTATTTTAGTAATGTTTCCCTTATTTGTCTTGCTACTTCAACGCTATGGTTTATCGTTGTACTCCTCGGGATTACCGTTACTCTGAGCCAAATATTACCTTCATCTAAATTCGGTAAAAATTCAGACCCAATAAATGGCAAAAGGATAAATGAAGAAATTAAAATTCCACCAAGTATGATAAAAAATTTTTTAGGTGATTTCAAAGTTTTATCAAGAAGTTTCTCATAAAACTTGCCGAAAATTTCAGGCTGTTCTTTTATTTTTACGGAATGCAAAAATTTTGATACTAAAACAGGAATTATAAATAACGAGGTTATAACGGCACCTATTAAAGAAAAACCCATTGTAAAAGCTAAAGGGTGAAAGAGTTTTCCTGCAACACCATTAAATGCAAAAATCGGCAAAAAACAGCAAAGAATTATTAATGTTGAAAAGAATATCGGCTGCCACATTTCTTTAACTGCTTTATATACTAAAACTTTTTTTCTGCATTCGGTTAGATTATTTTTATAACCGGATATTTTTGTATAAATATTTTCAGCTAAAATAACCGCTGCATCGACTAAAATCCCAAAATCTACTGCCCCCATACTCAAAAGGTTTGCAGGGATAGAAAATATTTTAAATAAAATAAACGCAAAAGATAAAGCAAGGGGAATGGTCAGTGAAGTGATAAGCGTCAGCCTTAAATTTTTGATAAAAGCGTACAAAATCACGACCACAAAAAATATACCTAAAATTACATTGTGCGAAATTGTTTTCATCGTGTTATTAATCAACGTGCTTCTATCATAAATTGGAACAAGTTTTACTCCTTTTGGCAGTTCAGAAATAATATCAGGGAGTGAGCGCTTTAAATTTTTGATTGTTTTTGAGGGATTTTCGCTCTTTCTCATTAAAACAATACCTTCAACCGTATCATCATTAAAGTTTTTACCGACTTGTCCGAGTCTTACCGCAGGCTCAATTACGACTTCTCCGACATCTTTTATCCTGATAGGCGTTCCTTTTTGAGAAGATATTACGGTATTCTTAAGACTTTCAATATCTGTAAATAACCCGATTCCTCTTACAATAAAAGCCTGATTATTATTATCAATATAATGCCCGCCGGCTGTTGAATTTGATTGCTTTATAGCATCATAAACCTCTCTTACATCCAGATTATAAAACCTTATTTTTTCGTGGTTTAAAATGACTTTATAAGTTTTAACAGGCCCGCCAAAACTATTTACATTAATAACACCTTTTACCTGTTTAAAAGCTCGCTCCATATCCCAATCTTCAAGAGCTTTCAATGTCATAGGGTTATAAAAATCGGATTCTAGAGTATATCTGAAAATCTCACCGATAGGTGAAGCATCAGGCCCTAATTGCGGCTTGATATCCTCCGGTAAATCAGCCTGTGAAATCCGCTCTAATACTTGCTGTCTGATTAGGTTTGAGGGCATGTTGTCATCAAACACAACCTTTATAACCGAAAGTCCGAATAATGAATTTGAATAAAGCATTTTTTCATGGGGAATCCCGTTTAATTCTTTTTCAAGAGGAATTGTAGCAAGTCTTTCAACATCTTCGGCACTTTTTCCGGACATTTCTGTTATGACTTGAACCATTGGGGAAGTAAAATCCGGATAGGCTTCAATATCAAGAGTTTTTAGGCAAAACAATCCTGTAAGCATCATTATTACAGACAAAATTAGTACAATTTTTTTGTTTTTTAAAACATATTTTATTAATTTATTAAAGTTCATCCATTTCCTCTTGATTTATTGATAGTAAAAACTCCAGCCAATCTGTATAATATTGAGCCAACGTGTCCGAATACCCTAAAATAATATCCCTATAGTTTTGCTCCATAACAATTAAAGTTGTGAGGTTTGATTTCCCAACTTCATAGCTTCTTTTTGATAACCTTATAAATTCTGCTGACTCTTTTAACAAGGTTTCATTATAGTAATTTAGATTTTTTCTTGATGTTAAAAACTTTTCGTACTTTGCCTGAATATCTTTAGCTGCTTTGTTTTTTGTAGAGTCATAATTTAATTGAGCTTGCTCCAATTCCAATTTCGCATTTTTTATTTCAGGACTAAATGAATACAAAACAGGAATATTTACTAAATTCGCCCCAATATATCCACCGTTTTGGAATGTTCCGTCATCTGACATACCTTTAGATTGAAACCCATAACCGCCTTCAAGTTCAATATCAGGAACTCTTTGTCTTACTACATTAATCAAATTTTTCTCGGCAACCTCAATATTGTTTTTTACTATTTGTATATCAAATCTTCGCTCAAGATAATTATTTACAACAGTTTGAGTATCAGGCAAATTTATGTTTAAAGGCGGGGTTTTGAAATCACTTGTAATATTACTGTCAGTTAAAAAATTTCCTTCTATTTCATACTGTTCGTTTGGAACATTTAGTACTTTATTAAAATTTATATTTGCTACATCTATCTCGGTTTTGGCATTATTAATTGTCGTTGTCATTTGATTTAAGGCGATTTTTGCTTGCAAAACATCAATTTCAGCACTCGCTCCTGCTTCAACTCGCTTTTTTGCGATGTCAAGAAGGGTTTGTAAAAGTTGTTCTTGTTCTTTCAAGGTATGAAATTTTGTTTTTGCTCCAAGAGTTTCAATATAAGCTATTTTTACATCGGTTTTGAGTCTAAACGCCATATACAAAATATCGTTATCAGTCAATTTCAACTTTGCCTGCGCAAGTTTTTTTCGAGGACTTCGTTTTGCGATTTCTATAGTTTGTGTAATCCCTATTTGCTGAGGGTTGCCATGACCGGATTTACCAAAGTTCCAAAAAGTATAAATCCCCGGATTTTGAAGCCTGTTTGCAGATTTTATATTGTTTTTTGCAATATCAATGTTTAACTTGCCGCTTTTGTAGTCCAAATTATTTTCTAAAGCTATTTGGATTGCCTCATTTAAAGAAATTGGTTTTATTTCTTCTGCACTTGCACCTAATTGAATTATTAATAATAAAAAAAGCACAAATTTTTTCATAAATTTATGCTAATATAAATGTTTTTTATATTGACGTGACAAAAGTCATATATTATATCAACCCCATCTCAATCGCTTTTAAAACGGCTCTTGTTCTATCTCTTACATTTAATTTTTGAAAAATCGCTGAGGTATAATTTTTAACCACACCCGTTGAAATTGACAATAACTCTCCGATTTCTTTGTTGCTGTAACCGTTTGATATGAGCTTTAAAACTTCAATTTCTCTTTTTGTAAGCTCCTCTGTTATATCATCTATTGAAATGAACCTTGTATCCGCTTGAATTTTTTCTATTGTTTTTGGAGTTATCAAAGGGTTAATTATATGCTCGCCTTTCGCAGCCTTATAAATAGTATCAGATAAAATTTCAATTGACACATCCTTTAAAAGAAAAGCATTTGCACCCGCAACAAGTGCGTTTTTGTATAAATCCTCGTCGTTAAACGTTGTTAAAAGTATTGAATTTATTTTGACACCTGCATTATTCAATTTTTCCAAAACATCTATCCCGTTCATTTTCGGCATTTTAATATCCAAAAGCGCAACATCGGGTTTAAGTTCAATAATTTTATTATACGCATCAATCCCATCAGATGCTTCTGCAATTACCTCAAAATCATTGTTTAGCTTCAACAAACCTACAATTCCTTTCCTGACTAAATGTTGATCCTCTGCAACAATAATTCTAATCATTGTTACCCCCATAAGGGATTTTTATATTTGTAACAAAGCCGTTATTTTTTGAGGTTCTAAATTCAACACATCCAAAAAGTTCTTCAATTCTTTCTGTCATACCGCTTAGTCCGTTTGAGAGTTTTAAATTTTCACAGCCTACTCCATCGTCTTTAGCGTTTAAAATAATAAAATTATTCTCGTATTTTATTGAAATAAAAAGGCTTTCGGCTTCCGAGTATTTCATTGCGTTTGTAATAATTTCCTGAACAGTTCTAAATAAAACGTGTTTTATTTTTTGATTTTGTATAACAAGGGATTTATCCATATCAAAAGTGATTTTTGGCGATTTTATTGATTTTATAATCTTCGTTATTGCTTCGTATAAATCTAAACTTTTATCTTGTTTTAAGGCAGAAACTATTCCTCTGATATCATTCATTAAAACTTTTGATGTGTCATAAGCATCTTGTATCGGTTCTTTTGCTTCATCCTTACATAGAGCATTTGCAAGCTGAAGATTTGTACTTATTGCAGCGAGATGATGCCCGATGCTGTCGTGGAGCTCTCTTGCAATATCAATTCTTTCAGAGTTTCTTATTGAAATATCATCAATTTCTTTAAATACTTTCAATTTAGCGTTCGTTATTTCAAGTTCAAGCCTCTGTTTAATTTCTTGCGCCAACACAATCCCAAGAATAAACAAAAATATATGAAAACTGCAGGTTGAAACCGTATCAGCTAAAATTTGGTCAAGCAGAGTGCCTTTTACAATATCAATGAATTCAAGTTTTTTAACGTCGGGAACTAAAATATCAACCGTTAAACAAGATAAAATGTTTAACAAAACTAAAATTACGGAATATTTTTTCTTTAAAACAAAGCCAACAAGCAGACTTACGATGTAGTTCAAAGAAACACAGACAATACTGCCGGAAATTGCCATTAATAAAAGACAGCAGATGTTTTTGTACGATTTTACGTGAATTTTATTTTGCATTAATTTCAAAAATGAAATCAAATACACAATAAAGAAAAAACTTACAAACACAACGTTCAATATTTTTGAGGGTGAATAAAAAGGAAGTCTGTTTAAAATGTTCCCAAAACCATATACAATCATTAAGTCGGAATGATTTAAAATTATTATCAAAATTGACCAGATAAACATCAGGGCAATAACCCAAACCCCTGCAATTTTAATAAAACTTTCCGACTTCAGCATAATAAACCTCTCAAGGTTATTATATAACAAGAGTGCGAAAACATCTGTTATGTTTCGCACTCTTTAATAAAAATTCTTTATTCTCTTACTACAGATATTCTTTGTTGAATATATTTATCTTGAACGGCAATATCGACCATTGCAACGGCATAATCTGCGTAAGAAATTATGCTTTCACCTTTGCTGTTAGGTATTAATTCTTCTCCGTTTAGGATATATTTCCCCGTTCTCTCTCCATCTGCTTGAAAATCAGCCGCAGGGCTTAAGAATGTACATTTAACATCATTTCTTTTTCTTAATTCCTCCAGTTCTTTGCTTTGAGCTTTTGCAAGCGGAATATAAACTTCAGGGAAATCAGGAGTTTGATATACTTGAATTGTATGTTCGGGGTTAACATACAAACTTCCGGCACCGCCAACAATTAACAATCTTTTATCCGTTCTTGCCAACAAATCACACAAATATTGTGAGCTTTTTACGTGTAAAGGCAGCGCATCTTCGCTCCAAGCACCAAACGCATCAATTATCACGTCAAAATCTTTTAAGTCTTCTTTTGTCAGGTCGAACAAATCTTTTAAAATAGCATTTTTAGCATTCGTTTGATTTTCGCCTCTTACAATTGCTGTAACATCCAAACCTCTTGAAACAGCTTCGTTTGTGATTAATTTTCCTGCCCTGCCGTTAGCGCATACAATAGCGATTTTTACCATAAAACTCTCCTTTGCTTTTTCATTTTTATGGTTTTATAATAAATTAGTCGGTATATATTGTAAAGTAAGCACAAAAAAGTAATATAGTAACTATTAGAAACTATTTAATAAATGAAAGGTTTTAGATTATGAAGAACAAAAAAGAATTACCGCCATGTCCTGTTGAAGTTACGTTAAGCATGATTTCAGACAGGTGGAAAGTTTTGATAATTAGGGATTTAATCACCGGCACAAAAAGATTCGGAGAACTTAGAAAATCAATCGGAAAAGTGTCGCAAAAGGTTTTGACAACAAACCTCAGAGGGATGGAGGAGGACGGACTTGTTACAAGAAAAGTCTATGCCGAAGTTCCGCCAAGAGTGGAATATACTCTAACCGAAACAGGCAGAAGTCTAAAACCCATACTTGATGCTATGGATAAATGGGGAAGTGAATATAAAATTAAATGCAAATAATAGCAGGCATGACAATTGAATGTCTTTACATTAATCAAATACAACAATAATTTATGTCTAAAATATGTATAATATAACTTTCAAAATCTTTGTTATAGCGTTTGCCGGTTATGAGTTTTGATATGTAGCTTTCGGTTAGATTTAATCTTTTGGCAAGCATTTTTTGCGGTATATTTTTCTGCAACATTTTAAAACGTATCATTCTTTCCCTGCGGTACAGAAAATGACTTCCACCGTTTTTCTTATTATTCGGACTCTTTGACATTTTTTGCTCAAGTAATTCAACCTGTTTTCTTAATTCTTTTTTCATGGGGTAACTCCTTTAGGGTAGATGATTTGGGTACACACATTTTAACTCGTTTTAAAGAAACATCAAGTCCTTATTTGTTTCCGACTATGTGTCCGAATGATACAAATTAAGTCGGAAACAGTTCCAATTTTCCGAGTTCAGAGTCATTAATGGAATGCGTAGCCGGTGCGTAAGCACTACGATAGCGACGTAGGATAATTGAGGCAATGAGCCGACTTAGGCGAATGGTGCCGAAATACCCACAGGAGCCAAGATAATGACAGATGAAAAATACATTACAATCAAAGAATTAGCAGAACTCAAAGGTGTAAGTACACGAGCTATCAGGCTGTCAAAGGGTAAATACATTACCAGAGAAATCACTGTCAAAGGCGGAAAAAGTTTTGAGATTCTGTTATCAAGCATTGAACCGGAACTTCAGGAAAAGTATTATTCCAAAATTGTTCCGAGTTATGCTGAAAAACAGCTTCCCGTACCAACTGATTTTCACAAACCCGATAAAGCAAAAGTTATTGCACTTGCAAGATCGAATTTATTAAATCTTTGGAAAAACGAACGCAAAAATCAGCAGAATAAAACGCAGTTTGATAATGATTTTTTAGGTGCATATAACGCACAAGTTTTGTATCCTGATATTTATGCAAAACTCGGGAATGTTTCAATAGGAACTTTGCAAAGGTGGAAACGGATTTTAGGAAATAGTAGTAACTATGAACTTTTAATTCCGAATTACCATTACGAAGATTATTCAAGAACCTGTCTTACAGAACACGAAAAACAAATATTTTTGAAACTTTTATTGCACCCGAATAAATTCAGTATCGGAAAAGCAATATCTTTAACCCAATATGTTCTAAAAACTCAGAGGGCAGAGTATATCCCTGCACCGCCGACATTCAGAAAATTCGCCAATTGGTATAAAGCAAATTATTTTGACAAATGGACTCTTTTGCGTGACGGCGAAAAAGCCCTGAGAGAAGATGTCATTCCGCATATCAAAAGGGATATTTCAAAAATCGAAGTCGGAGAAATTTTGGTAGCAGATGGGAAAAGATTAAACTTTCAGGTAATAAATCCGTTTACAGGGAAACCCTGTCGTGCAACATTAATCGGATTTTTGGATTGGAAATCGACTGTACTTGTCGGGTATGAAATAATGATAGAAGAAAATACGCAAAATATTGCGTCAGCTCTAAGAAATGCAATATTAAATCTGGGTAAAATTCCGAAGTTTGTTTATCTTGATAACGGCAGAGCATTCAGGGGTAAATATTTTAGGGGTAAATATAAGGATGGATTTGAACAATACGGATTTAAAGGTGTATATGAAAAACTCGGTATAACAACTGTTTTTGCAAATCCGTATAATGCCAGAGCTAAAGTTATTGAACGATTTTTTCTGGAGATGCAGGAAAGTTTTGAAAAACTGTTGCCGAGTTATATCGGAACAAATATAGAAAATAAACCGGCAAGGTTAAGGAGAAATGAAAAGTTCCATAGTGAAATACACCAAGAATTTGTGCCCACTATTCAGCAGACAATTCAGATGATAAACAGTTGGCTTGAGTATAAAAATTCTCTACCCTGCCCTAATGATAAGACAAAAAGTATTAAAGAAATGCTTGACAGTGTTGAAAAGAAAGAAATAAACCAAAGAGAGTTGGACGATTTAATGCTGGCGCAAGAGATTAAAACAATTACAAGTCAGGGTATAAGGTTCTTAAAATCTGATTATTATAACGATGCACTTTATGGGTTGAGGCAGAAAGTGCTAATAAAATACAGCCTGTTTGATTTATCTTACATTAATGTTTATACGATATCAGGTAAGTTTTTATGCAGAGCAGACAGAATTACACTAACACATCCGCTTGCTTATTACACAGGCGAAGTTAAGGATATTGAAGATTACAAACAGAAAATCCAAAAACAAAAACAGCTTAAAAATAAGACAATAAAGGATTGTAAAGAGTTTTTGAATATTGAAGAGTTGGAAATTTTAGAGTGTGAAATGGATAAAACTGAAGATGCACCTTTACCACCGCCTATTGTTCCTAAAATAGAAATTAAAAAAGAAAAGTCTCAAAAATATAATCCGGCGGTAAAACCATTATTCAAAACAAGCAGAGAAAGATATGAATACCTTATGGAACATGGCTGCACTTGTAATGATGATAGAATTTGGCTTACAGCGTATAAAGAATCAAAGGAGTATAAGCAATATGAAACCGATTTTGCGGATTGCCGGCAGAGGGCCGAAGCGTCAGCGTGCCCGTTTATCGCCGGCAACCAAGAAAGGAATAAACTATGAAACCTAAATTTGTCTTAACTAAGAATGTCAAAGGATTTATTAATCTTATTCATAACCTGAATAATAAGCCTGATAATATATCAAAAATTGGTCTTGTATATGGAAATGCAGGATTAGGCAAAACAAAGACTGCACTTTATCTTTCAATACAATATGATGCAATTTATATTAGGGTAATAAACTCTATGAGCCCAAAGTGGTTATTGGAAGAAATCGCCAAAGAGCTTGATGAAATACCAAGATTTTATACTGCAGATATTTTCAGGCAATGCGTTAATGCTCTAAAAACTAATTCGCAGATGATTATAGTTGATGAAATTGATTATCTGTTAAAAGATTTTAGAACAATAGAAACACTTAGAGATTTACACGATGAAACGGGTGTAACAATAATTTTGGTCGGAATGCAGCTTGCAAAACACAAACTCAAAAAGCATACGCACCTGTTTGACCGGATTTCAGAAATATATAATTTTACTGAATTTGAATATTCAGATATCAAACAAATTACTGAGGAAATCTCGGAAGTTGAAATTACAAAAGGGGCAGTACATTTAATACACAACAAAGCCAAAAGTTTCAGGCAAATTGTAAATACAATTGATACATTTGAAAAAGTGGCGCAAGCAAACGGATTAACAGAAATTGATGAAAATATAGCTCAGGAGGTATTGGGTGGATAAGATATTGAAAGTTGCAAAAAGATTAAAAACATTTTCTATTGAAGATATTATTATGTTCTGCGATATTGATGCAGATACCGCCAGAAAATTTTTGCAAGAATCGGAGAATATAAAGTCCTGTGGAGATAAGTTTGAATATGTGGAAACAATAAAAGCAGAAGATAAATTTAAAATTATTGATAAAAATATTCCAAGTAAAAATTTGGATATTACAGTTGTTGAAGCTTGCGAAATATTTTTAGAAATTAAGCAGAATACTCTGACAGAGATGTCTTTCCAAGTATATAAAACCTTTGTTTATTCAAAAATTATTCCGTATTTTATGAAATTTCGATTAAAAGATATAACTATTCAGGATATTCTGAATTTTAGAAAATACTTACAAAATAATAAAGTATCTGAACGCAGAATTAAGAATATTCTTGCACTTTTGAATCAAATAATAAAATATTTTCAAAATGAAGGTTATATTGATAAAACCTGTATTTTTGAAGTAAAAAGAATAGCCGATATTCCTAAAAGACAAATTCAAATATTAACTCCGGAACAACTGGCACAGCTTTTTAAAATCCTGAAAAAGAAATATCCATACATGCTTTCAATTGTTCAAAATTTAATCACATTAAAACAGCCTTTGAACACGATTTTAACAGGAGATGAACAACAAAAGAAATTCTTAAAACGCAAAATCAGAAAAGATTTTTATAAAGTAAAAAAAGAACTTAGGTTATCCAATTACATGTTCAATGATTTATTATTCTGTTCATACATCTAGCATTTTGTTCACCAAATAACATAATTTGTTCACAAAATCTTGATTTTGTTCACGAAATATGTTATTATGTTCATGAAATATAAAAAGGGATTGTCATGGAATATTTACCTGAAATTTTAAAAATAGTAAATGGTGCATTAAATGCCGATATAGAAAAAGTTGTTAATTATACAGAACTTTTATCTGAAAAACTGGAAGCTGAAGGCGATAAATCTGCATCTTCTAAATTAAAAAAGGCTATATTAAACTCTAAGAGTTTAAAATTATTACCAAATGGTGCAAATATCAGAGATATTTTACCAGTTGATAGTGAATCTAAGAGTTCACTCGCCGAAAAAGAATTTTTTCAAAAAGGAGAAGTAGATATATTTTTTGACGAATTTATCATGGAAAAAGTTCAAAATTTTATAAAATATATAAAATCGAATGATTTATTATTGGAAAAAGGTGTAGAATTTATTCCATCGCTTTTATTATACGGACTTCCCGGCTGTGGAAAATCAGAACTTGCTAAATACATTGCTTCTGAACTAGAGCTACCTCTGGTTACTGCCCGATTAGATTCTCTGATTTCTTCATATCTAGGTAGTACATCTAAAAATTTGAGAGAATTGTTTAATTATGCGAATTCAAGACCGTGTATTTTATTTTTAGATGAATTTGATGCGATTGCAAAATTAAGAGACGATCAAAATGAATTAGGAGAGTTAAAACGTATTGTTGTTAGCTTGCTGCAAAATATAGATATGTTAGACAAGCAGACAATTTTATTGGCAGCTACAAACCATCAACATTTATTGGACCCTGCTATATGGCGACGATTTACATATAAAATTGAAATAATTAAACCAAATCAATTAATTGTTTCAAAAATGATTAAAAGTTTTATAAATTTTGACATTGACAATAAAATGTTGCAACTATACGCAAATAGTTGTACGAGCTTATCAGGTGCAGAAATTAAAGAAATATGTAATGAGATAAATCGCCAAATGGTTCTTCAAGATAAAAAAATACTTAATAAAACAATGCTTTTAAATGAATTATCTAAAATTCATTTGCAAGATATAATCGAAAATCCAATAGAAGATAAAATAAAATATTTAAAACAGCATTACGACAAATTATATACCTACAGAGATTTGTCAAAAATATTTGGGGTGTCTACAGGATATATTTCCAAAATCATAAATCAAGGAGGAAAGAATGAATAAGAATAATTTTTTAGTCGTAGCGTATGATACAAATGATATTCACGCAAAACAAAATCGTGGTGGAGATAATACTGTATTTGATTTTGCCAATTTTGATAAACATAGAACAGAATTAGTTGGATATACTACAAATGCTGTTAATTATTTTGAAAAAGCATTTAACAAATATCCAAATACAAGTGGTGTAGTAAAGATATACTTAAGAGAACAGGCTTTTGCAAAAAGCCACCGCCCAACTGAAATCATAAAAGATGCCGATTGTAAAATTGTAGGAACAGGAACCTTAGGTGAATTATTTGTAAGTGTAAATAGTTCATCAATAAGCAAACTCGAAACAAAGATAAAGAATAGCCAGAAACAAAAGAATATTGCAAATATTTCTGCCATTAAAGAAATAGCACCATATACACCGGATGATATTATTTCAAAAGATATACGTGAACTAAAAAATTATAATCAAGTATTAAAAGTAAAATTATTTGATCACAATAATGATGTATTAAATTATAATAATGAGTTGAAGTTTGTCGAAATTTTAAATAAGCTAGGATTGCAAAATGATGTTGATTTTAAAAAACTAAAATATACCAAAAAATTAAATATTTATTCTGTTAATTTTAAGACAAAAGAGATATTTGAAGAAGCATCTGATTTTATAGGATTAAAAAGCATAAGTAATTTTATGAATTTTTGTCCCATTAAACAACATTCAGTAAAAGCAGCAAGTAATAACCTTGCATTAAATGAACCAAACGAAAAATTGCCCATTGTTGGTTTAGTCGATTCTGGGATTTCGCCAACAAATGAAATATTGAAGCCATGGATTGTAGGGAAAAGTAATTATATTGCAAAACCCGCACTACAAGATTATTCGCATGGTACTTTTATTGCGGGACTAATAACAAACGCTCGCAATTTAAATAATGACGATATATTTCCTAATGTGCAAGCACGTATTTTTGATATACCTGTTTTAGATGATAGCTTAAGAGAGGATGAATTACTTGCTATATTAGAAATTGAACTTGAGAAACATCCAGAAATAAAGATTTGGAACTTATCATTAGGCACAGATGCAATTTGTGATAATTATTCTTTCTCAGATTTTGGAATGGCTTTGGATGAATTACAAGAAAGATTTAATGTTATTTTTGTAATTGCCGCAGGTAATTATTGTGAATCACCATTAAGGCAGTGGCCTAGTAATATATCCAATAATACAGATAGAATTACAACTCCTGCAGATTCTGTTCGTGCAATAACAGTTGGTTCTTTAGCACATAAACAAATAATTAGTTCTGTTGTTTCTCCAAACGAACCATCTCCGTTTTCTAGAAGAGGACCCGGACCAATGTTTATTCCTAAACCAGAAGTAGTACATTATGGTGGCAATTGTGATAAAAAATTAGACTGTAAACAAACTGGATTAGTGTCTTTTGACGAAGCTGGAAACCTAACAGAAAGTGTAGGAACGAGCTTTTCAACTCCTATAGTTAGTACAATACTGGCCAATTTAGTAAATAATATTGATGGTGAATTCAATCCTAACTTAGCAAAAGCTTTGTTAATACATTCTGCTGTTTTAAAACAAAAAGAATTATCTGAAAGTGACATAAATTATTTTGGATTTGGTGTTCCTGGTGACTTAAATGAAATGTTATTGTCACCAGATTGGCAAGCTACATCAATTTTTAATGTTAAATTGCAACCAGGACTTATTTACCAAAAAGATTTTCCTATACCAGAATGTTTAATAACTTCAGATGGAAAGGTCTTCGGAGATATATACGTTACTTTGGTGTACAATCAACCATTAGATGAGAACAACGCATCTGAATATTGTCGAACAAATGTAGATGTTTCATTAGGTTCAATTGATACTGTGGGCAAATACACAAAGCAAGTACCTCTAGATACTCCTGATTGTGCAGGAAATTTTGAAAAAATACTTATAGAGCATGGTTACAAATGGTCACCAGTAAAAGTTTACAAACGTTCAATACCAAAAGGTGTTAATGCAATTAATTGGAGGCTAAATGTAGGTGTTCTTACAAGAAGTCAATTTGAATTGGATGAGCCTCAAGATGCAACAATTATTGTTACAATTTCGGATCCATCGAAGATACTTCCAGTTTATAACGATTTCGTAGTTGCATCCAGAACAAAGGGTTGGGTAACAAATGCCTTAAGGGTTAATAACAGATTACGCCCGCAGCAATAACTTGACTGAAATCGATAGTTTTTGGAACGGATTTTTACTATTTCGTAATGTGTTTAGAGTCTTAATTTTACTGCTATTCAAATGTAGTAAATGCTTCCGGCTTGCTTCCGAGTTAAAAAATAGGCGCTTTAAGCGGTACATTTTTGTCCTAAATGCGTCATCGTTATAATATAGAGTATGTTTAGGTTTTAGCGATTTGCTCGGATTTATACCGGATTTTTGAGTGACAGAAATTGGACAAAAAGAGCAGTTTCGTTACATTTGAGTCAATTCGTATAAAATCGCTAACACCTAAAGGTGGCGGCTAACACAGGCAAATTAATTACAATTCAAATGTCCCAAATAAACCCCATTTTGATAGTGAGAACTTCGGTTGAATGTTTTGTATCAGGGTGTTTTGTATCAGGAATTTTGACATAAAGTATCGCAAGTTTGACATTTTAGTCGGAAGTTTAAATTTATTTATAAAATTCTATCTCATGTTGCAATAATGCCTTTTTGCATCCCATTTCCAATGATACTTATTACAAGTTTCTTCATTTATCGTAATTAAGCCGTATTCGGTATTAATTTGCAGATTTTCTGCACAAATACCTGAATCAAGACAAAAATCCTTATCATCTTTATATAGAAAAAGAATAAATGATAATACCATAAATATTAATAACAGCAACAATAATATTTCTTTCATAAATTTATTATATCGTATAATTATTATAGAATAATTAAAAAGAATCCTAATTGATTCATAATATAATACGGGTATTTTAAAACTATGAAAAAATTAATTACACTTACATGTTTATTAATATCAATATGCGTTCCGGTTTTCGCATGGAATGAAAAAGCAGCAGATATTAGCTTGAATTATTTAAACCATTCTGTACACTCCAAAGTACATTCATTCTTGAAGACTTTATATGTTGACGAATTTTGGATTGATACAATAAAAGCAAAATACAAAAAGAATCCACGGCTAATCAAAACAAAAGAAATTAATAAATTAGCTTTATCATGCGTTCAAAGAAACCAACAGTTGCTTAACATCTATAAAAAGGATTATTTTATACCTGCTTACAATGAATACAAGAAGATAGATTCATCTATAAGTTTGGAAGATTGGATTCATTCTGTAGCTCTTTCAGAAGTTTCTGAATTTTATGAATTTTATAGATTTACAGAGATAAACTTAGAAGATTGTCAAAAAATTTATAAATATACTAAATAATTACCAATCAGCTCTAGTCCCTCTGCTTTTTGTACTATCAGCGTGAATAAATCCATATTCATAATACCAACGCCCTTTCCAATATTCAACAAATACTTTTGATACAGAATCTGTAGAGTGACCTATTATTAAAAAGTCTATAGCATTTCCATATATATGTTCAGAATTTGGATTGGATTTTCTAACAAAAACTTTTTTCCCATTTACAACTTTCCATTCTCCAATGGTATCATTGTACGCTCTAGGTCTCCAACCACTATTTATTTGTATATGCGTACCAGGATAATATTTATCTTTGAATTCTTGTATTTTTGAAGCAGTAAATTGTAAGTTTTGTAGTATCTCTATAGATGGTCTTCCATATTGCAAAGTGTTTGTTTTCACAACTTCATCCCAATAAATATTTTCTGTAACATGCCAATGAGGTGCTTTGTTATTTTCTTGAATGTATTTATAAACATCTTCTATTGAATACTTGTTATTGTTTTTGCCATTTCCTGAATCTTCTTGTGAAGCAGGTGCAGCTTTTTCTGATATTTTTTCATCTTCTGCTGGTGATACTGCTTTGTTAGCCTTATTAAGTATATTTTTTAATAATTCAATAATTTTTTCATATTCACGAATTGCTTTTTGGAGAATTCTATTTAATTCTGTTCTTTTTAAATTGTTACATTTTTCTTTAGAATGATAAAATTTATCTTTAATATTGCTATAATCTTTAATAAAATCCGATATTGTTCCTACAATTTGATTTAATGCATCTACACAATTATCCAATATTGTTTTAGCAATATTATTTCTTACTTTATAATTTATGAGGTCAGAAAAGTATTTTATATAATCATTAACTTCTTTTAATAAATTTTCTGCACTACTTACTAAATTATCAATTTGTTCAAATAAATCATCTAAACAATCACATCTATCTTCTTTTTTCTCAATTTCTTCAACATCACATTTACAATTCGGATGCGGTTTATCAGGAACATCTGATTTATTACTATACACTGTATTATCTAAATCTTGACACTTCTGACAAGCATTAGGGTTAGTGTGCCAAATATATCTGCTATTTGTAATTCTTCCTTTTAAAACAGGAGTATTTTCATAAGAATATTTGTTAGTATAATTGCTTGATAAGTTGGCAATATTTTTTAAATCTTTAGCTTCATGTTTTGGTAGCTCATACCCTATTGATAATATATAGTTTTTTATAGCCAAATCCAAAGTATCAATATCTGACAAAATATTACTTACAAAATTGTGAGTTAAAGTTGGTAATTCTCTCTCATAATTGTATTCTTCTTTAATAAAATCTCTTAAGCTAAAAAGTTTTTTCATAATTTCACTTCTTGTTTTAGAATCTGAGATGTTTTTTGTTTTAGATAGAATTTTTAAAAATTCTTTTCTTACATTTTTTGTGTTAATCATAATAATTCCTTTCATAATATATTGATTTCATAGTAAAATTAGCACTTTTAACTAATGTTAAAAATGTCGTTTTTATTATTTTGACCTGTCCTACGCAGTTATAATTGGGATAATTGGATTTATGTACACTTATCTTAATTTCCCGAAACTTTGTTTCAAGGTGAATATATTTTTTATTATACACATTTTCAAAATTCACCCCAGAATTGTTAAGAAAATTTTACATCTAAACCTAGAGTTCAATGAATATAATATATTGGTACGATTTAAAGAGTGTGTAATGTTTACTAGTACTGGATTTAAAACGAATTTGTTTTACAGACACAAAACAACACATTATGCATTAAAACACTTGATTTTACTTGAATACAGAGTTATATTGTGAATGACAATGAAATATTAGGTCAGGAGTCCGAGTCTCCTAACCTATACTATTAAATACTTGTCCACTTTTCAGGGTACAGTTGTTCTGTATCAGGGATTTTGACATAAAGTATCTCGAGTTTGACATATTAGTCGGAAGCCTATTCAGAATATCCGCATAGGCTTTATTAAAAATTTTTATAAATTTATTTTCTCGGGTATGCTCTATAATATCCTGAAACTTTTGTACCATCAGAACGGGTATATTCTTCAACATAAATAAGTTCACCAATTCTTGTACGTTTATCAACCTCCTTTTTTGTCGGCATAGGATTCTTTTCCGTTATGTTGTCTATGTATAAATCGTACAGTGGAGTTCCTTCTTCTAAATCTTTTAAATCCAACTCCCCTTGATACAAAACTCTGTTTTTTGTGTCAAAAACTTCTTCAGGGTTGTAATCATTATATTCTATTCCCATTTTAAATAATGGAGCATTTTTATCTTCAAAAACTTCTTTTTTGTATTCGACACCTTGCGATAAATCTCCAAGATTTTCTATGTTGTGTGGTTCCATTCCATGATATTTATATCCTTTATCAAAATTATTACCGTTTTTTGTATCAATATTTAATATCATTGTTTTGCCTATTTGATTATCAATGTTTTTTACAAAAATACCATCCTGAGCATTGCCATAATTAGTTATATTATCAGTATAATTTACTTCGACACCACTGAAGTTTTTAACTCCATATGCTTCAAAAGTTATCGTTTCTGCACCATATTTTGCACCAAGTATTTGAGCTTCACTACCTCCAAGAGAATGCCCTGTTAAAATTACATTTTCTTTACCATATTTCCTGACAGTTTGATTATATGCTTTTTCAGCATCATTCATCTGATATGGTAAATAACCTAATCCCATTTGAAAATCGCTTAATGCATCTTTTGTACCTTCTTTTCCTCCCGAGTGTATCTCTGTTCCACGTATTACCAAAATAACTTTGTTATCTTTTTTATAAACTTCTGAATAAAAGCCGTCACGATGATTACTATAAGTTTCCTTATACGTCCAACCATTAGAATCTTGATTACGATTCTCAGGGTATACTCTTTTTGATAAAATTTTACAATCATTATGTAATTTGTAATTTGTCATAATTATTTCCTTTCTTTTGATGTATTATGTATTTATGAAACTTAATGAAAAAATAAAAAGATTAAATAAAAGTTACAGTTACAATATATTTGCTTTGATAGGTATCTTTATACTTACTTTCAAAATTTTTTGTATTTTAAAAAATAGTTATACATATGACTATGCAGTTATAGATTACTTATTATTTCCTGTATTGTTTTTATTAACTTTTATAATTTATGTATTTGAACTAATTTTTCAATTTAAGATTAAAAATGAAAGAGTTTTGAATAATAAAATTATTAATATTGTTAGATTTGTTGGTGTTGTAGTATCAATAATATATTTACTAATAGCAGCTATTTTTATATTTTGTATATTTGTAACAACTCCTTCCTTTTCTTAGCAAATATTTTGATATTCATTCTAAATAGGAATTTTAAGCATAATTACCTCCAATCCGTATGTTAACTAATACTTCTAACAAAATTGTTAAAAGTAATTTCTAATTATTTTGGCTTATCCTACGCAGTTATATAATGAGATATGTGATAGTTATTAATCTCGCAGCATAGTCTTGGATTATCGGCGGCTCATCCGTTTTCATTCGTTATATTTTGCTTCCGCAAAATAGTTACTCATTTCAACGGTTTCGCTGAGACGGCATTACGCTATCGCTGCAGCCTTGCCGAAATCCGCTGTTTCGAGGTGAATATATTTTTTATTATACACATTTTCAAAATTCACCTATGTATTGTTAAGAAATTTTTACATCTAAACCCAAAACTCAATAGATATAGTATATAGATACAGTTTCAAACTGCTGTAATACACATGTCTGTTTAATTTGAACCGAATTTATTTTATCAACACAAAACGATACATTTTGCATTAAAACACTTGATATTACTTTAATACAGAGTTAAATTGTGTATGACAATTAAATATCAGGTCAGGAGTTCGAGTCTTCTAACTAAGGGTACGAGTCCGAATCTTGCACTTGAGGCCGCAAGTGTTTTGTATCAGGGTGTTCTGTGTTTTGTATCAGGGATTTTGACATAAAAGAATGCGAGTTTGATATATTTAGTCGGAAGTTTATAAATTCTGTTTATATATTTATGGTAGAATAATCCGTATGTATAAACCTAAAGCAAGAATAGAATTTATTGATATTATAAAAGGATTAGCAATAATTCTTGTAGTTATAGGTCATACAAGTCCGAATAAAACAGAAATTTTACCTTACAAATCACTTATATATGCTTTTCATATGCCATTGTTTTTCATTCTTTCAGGCATGTTTGTTGCAACGAGCAGAGAAAATTATTCTTTGCAAACATTAAAAGATTTTTTGCATAAAAATTTTATTGCGTTAATTGTACCTTTTATGATTTGGGGCACAATTTATATGAATTTTTCATTCTCAAATTTTGTATATCTGTGTTTCGGCTCTTGGATTAATTTTGCTCATATTCATACTTTAACTTCCTTGTGGTTTATTGTTGTACTATTTGTTGCAAGAATTTATATTGAATTATTTTATATGTTGGTAAATAAATTAAAACTAAAAAAGCAATATGCCGTTTTTGTTGCAATTCCGATTTTCTTTGCATTAGGTTTTTGTTTACCGCATCATAATGATGTATTAACACAAAACGGGAATTTTTTAAGTTATGATATAGCATTTGTTGCGGCAGGATTTATGCTTATCGGTTCACTAATAAAACCATGTATAAAAAAACTTGTAAACATTAAAAATATCTATTTAATACTTCTAATGTTAGTTTCAAGCGTACTGTTCATATATGGTTTTAGTTTGACTGATTATACGCATGAATTTGTACTAATGGCAAATGCTGTTTACCCAAACATACCTGCGTTCTTGTTTTGTTCTCTGACAGGAAGTTTGAGTATAATATCCGCAGGTATTTTAATATATAAGATTCCGATAAAAAAACGAATACTTAACTTTTTAGGGCAGAATACATTAGGTGTATTTTTGGTACATAGACACTTTGTTGTAGCGTTTTTAACTTTTTTACAAACAAATACAAACTTAAACCGTTTATCTATAAATACAGTTGTAACAATCGCTTCATTAATTATTGCATCTTTAATTGTCGTATTAATAAACAGATATGCTCCTATAATGTTTGGTAAAATAAATTTTGATTTAAAAAAATTAAAGAAAGGCTGAATTTTTATTTATCGACATAAAACGATATATTTTGTATTAAAATACTTGATTTTACTTCAATACAGAGTTAAATTGTGTATGACAATTAAATATCAGGTCAGGATTTTGAGCTTACTAACTTATACTATAAAATAATTATCAATTTTCAGGATACCGTTCATTAACATCACTATGCAAAATCGATTAATTGTTCGTATCGATTTATTCTAAAAAATAAGTTATGACGAGCATTTTTTACAACTTTTAATTTTGTTTTGTAGAAATCTTTTTGATTAGATATATTAAATATTTTATCTTCTTCTCCAAATAAAGCGCAGTCATAAATATTGATAATTTTTTCTTTTCGAACCTTATAGAGGTTTTTTAAGCTGTCAAATTCCATTCTGCAATTCTTAAGTGTTCTTTTTGAATGATGAAAACGATTCCATTCATCTTCTGTTTTTATTAAATAATTTTTGGCAAAATTATCTGCGGTTTCTTCAGTTATATTACATAAAATATCTTGAATATTTTTTGATAATCCAAGTTGTTCATCAAATAAATACGGATTTCCGCTTATAGCAATTTTTTTGTTTATTCTAAAATTAAAACTCATTATTGATGCAATAAAAACTCCTGCTGAAAAAGCCGCCAAGTTAATATTTTTATATTTTGAAAAATCAAAATTAAAACTTAAGTCAAAATACTCATATAAAAGCAGAACATCAGAATCAGACTCAAGGTGTTCAAATTCATATTCATCACACCCCCAACCGGTGAAAAATATCAGAAGATTATCAGAATTTTTATCAATAAAAAATTGTTTCATTTCAGCTTATCATTCTACATCAAAATTAAAATATGTGTCAGGATAAGGTTCATTTTCTAATGTAAAATGCCACCACTCTGAATCAATACCTTTAAACCCTGCTTTTATCATTGCATCATGCAAAATTTTTCTGTTTTTCTTTTGTTTTCCGGTTAGTTTTTTGTAATCAGGATGAGAAACTTCGCTGAATAAGTCAAAAGTACCACCCATATCAACAAAAGATCCATCTTTTTTGATTAGTGTTAAATCAACGGTTGATCCTCTTGAATGTCCGGATTTTGCCATTATATATTGACCTTTGAGTAAATCCGATTTGTTAAGATTCGGATAAAAAGACTTATCACCTTCATCATTAGGATTATTAATCCATTCTACAAAATTATCAACGGCTTTTTGTGGTCTGTAAGAATCCCATATAAGTAATCTATATCCTCTTTTCCTCAAATTGTCGGAAGCTATTGATAAAGCTTTTGCACCTTCTTTTGTCATGTATGCAACAGGTGCTTTGTATCCGTTAATTTTGTTTCCTGTAAAGTTGTAGTCGGAATAATATCTTATATCGTATACAGCATCATCAATTACTGTATATATCGGTACAAAATCACTTTTGTCACAAGAAATTTGTGATGCGTATGATGTTGTGATGAAACTAAATAAAATTAATATAATTAAAACAAGTCTTTTCATAAAAATTCCTTCATTCCTGTTAAAATAGTATCGGAAGTTTTTTATTTGTAAAAAGTCAGATAAAAAGGTAAGGTAAAAATAAATTTTGCCTTACCTTTTTATGTTAGAGTCTTTCTATTTTACAACCTTTTGAACATCAGCTGTAATATCGTCACCACCAAAGACTACTACACCTTTCGAGATAACCATGTTGTAACCTTTTAATTTTGCTTGAGTTGCAATAGTATCTGTTATACTTTTATCAATAGCTTGCAGTCTTGCAGCATAATCTTTTGCAATTGCTTCTTTCTTTTTGGCAAATTCGGTATTATATTTCTTTAATAATTTTTCTTTACCTTCTTGTGTTTGTTGTTTATCAACGTCTGCTTTTGCTGTTTTCAGCCATTTTTCCAAATCTTGCATTTTTGTTTGTTGTTCTTTCTTTAATGCTTGAACTTGTGCTGATTTTGAAACGACAGCCTGTACATCAACTACTGCTACTCTTTGTTCTGCCATTGCAAGTCCTGAACCTAAAATCAATGCCATTAATGTAAGTGATAATAATTTTTTCATTTTTTCTCTCCTTTTCTGCCTACTTTTTACTTATCTTTGTGGTGTTTTGTTTTTGCATATATCTATATAATATTTTATTGGCAACATCCGGTGTTATGTCAACAAATTCTACACCTGCTCTGTCGCCATTTATACTGACAACTTTTGATTTTAGAGTAACATCCAAATCATCAAATGCTATTCTTACTTTTGTTTCATCACCGACCTTCAAGCCGTCAATATTTTTGATTGATGCTCCTGTAGTAGATAAATCATATATTTTTACGTTAGATTTTAATTCTGCGTCTTTAGTTGTGTCAAATCTCATTGATGTACGTTTTAATTCTTCTTTGTAATTTTGTTTATCTAAAGCTTTATATCTGTCAACATTATCATTTAAGTTTTTAGTATCCTTTCTGCTTCTGTTTACAAAATTTCCTTCGCTTTGGTAATCATTAGCCAGCTTGTAGAAATCATTTCCTACAATAGGTGCTGTTGTTTTCATATCAATTGTATTATCCAAGCCTAACGCAAATGAACCGGTTTTTGCTGTATATAACTGAGTATCTGCATCTCTTAAACGGCGTCTGTAGTTATTATCAACAGTTATCTTTTTATCAATGTTAGAAAATTCTGCATAGTCTTTTATGTAACCGTCTTTTACGCTTAAATCAGTACCATTTGTGTCAATGTATGCATCGTCTGCATAGATTGAATTAAATACAGCACCTCTGTTTGTTGAACTGTTGTTATTTACAGATATAACAGTGTTCTTTGTTCTGTAATCATGATCAACAATTTGGTTGTCAGGATTTGCAAACATTGGCTCTTGAGCTACAGATGTTTGAACATTATAATTTGTTCTATTTGCAGTTGTAGAATTTTCATCTACAAATTCTTTGCTAACACCTTTTACATCAAGCATAATAGCTTTACCGTCACCATACGCATTGATACCCTCTGCTTGATATATTGTGTCGCCAACAAGTCCTAAATTTGTATCAGTGTATGTATTATTAGTAGGTGTAAAGCCTGATGCATTTTTTAAGGTCGAAACAGAAGATGTTTTTGCATTTGCTGAGTTTATATAAATATTATCTGCCATTAAGCTTACATCTGCGATTTGTCTGCCATTTGCATCAAATTCACCTTGACCTTTATTTCTGCCTTGAACATATGCTGTATAAATCTTTAGAGTTGAATCAGCATTATCTCCGCCTAAAGCATCAAGAACTTCAATCTCAATTGATTGAGGTACTGCGGCATTTGTTCCGTCACCTATATTGTCGTGAGGATACAATATGTCATCAAATCCTATAGCATTACCGCCGATGTTGTATATTGTAAGTTCTTTGCCTGTTTCAAGTATATGCAAATCCCCGCCTGAAGTAATATAGTTAATTATTGAATTTGTAGCATTCGTTAAATCTATATCACCACGTTTGGATATTATTGAATCTATATGCAGAGGATTATTTGAATTAGATTTCAAATCAACATATACATTGTTTTCAGCTTCTATGATTTATAACCATTTTCTTATCTGCAGAGCCTATTGTATTGCTTGATATCAATGATACATTTTGACCATTTATAGGAGAACCATTTTCAGAAGCATTCAGAATAGAATATCCTGTAAAGTATTCTTCATCGTTTTTAGGTGTAGGTCTTAAATCTGGTGTACTCCAATCTGCTGCCGTTAAAATTACATCACCATCAGATGTTACATCTTTAAGATTAAGATTTGAATAATGACCTCTTAGATTTATTAAGCGTTTATCAGTCTTTGTATTGTTTTTAGCTGTTGCAATAATTGTTCCTAATATTCCTACATTCAAAGAATCAGTATAATCTCTAGTGGTTGCATCTATACCGATTTTTGCATTCGGATTAGAATTTACACCTATATCACCATCAATTACGTCTAATACTAAGTTACCGCTAGTTACAAAATTAGGAATATATATTTTTTCCCATTTATCATAATCTGCAAAATTGACACTATAATGTTTGTCTAAAACTTTATCTGACATTCCGTTTATTACATTACCATTTTTTTGCGAAACAATAATGTCATCCATATATGTCATTATTTCATCATATATAGTAATATCACCATTTTTATTTGTAATGTTTATATTGCCGCTTTCGTTTGTTATGTATGAATTAAAATTAATTCCTCCGTTAGAATCAATGTTAATTGCGCCTGCACTATTAGAAAGATTTATAGGTTTATGCTGACGGTTTGAATAATCAGCTTCACCTGCCATATAAAAATCACCATGACTTACAGGATTGAAAATCTTTGAAATATTAACAACTTTGTTTGTATCATTTTTAATTGTAATAGGGGTGCCGCCGCTCTTTGTTATAATATTTGATGCAACAGAGCCGCTTTGGATATCCATATCAACTGTACCATTCGTATAGTCTATACCAAATACATAAATTTGACCGTCTTTATAAATAGCTTTGATGTTATTTCCGTTTGCATCACCTAAATAAGGTGTAGCACCCAAATCAATCATATTAGTTTCACCTGTAGTAGGATCAAGAACCAAGTTTTTCGGCTTTAACATTTCATCTGTTATTACAAGTTTTCTATCTTTATAACCTGCTTGAATAGTACCGCCTTCTTCCATATCAGCTTCTTTTCCGGTTATACGAATATTCCTTCCTGCAAACATGCTATCATTTTTTTTGAAAGTAAATTTATTATCAGGCATGATTTGAATATTGCCGCGTGTCGATACTAAATGTTTGCTTCCTGCTTCTATATCAGATAATGCGATAATATCTCCGCTATCATTAAATATATCCAATTTA
>CADBXV010000016.1 GCA_902798645.1 uncultured bacterium | reverse complement strand
AATCCGCAATACTTGGAGGACCAGGGGTAAATATATAGGTTGGTAGGTTAAACTACAAACTTGTAAGTTGTCTATGTGCGTAGCACCTGGGAAGATAGCACGCTGCCAACATCTATTTTAAAAAACGACCAATTGTTAGGATTAACAGTTGGTCGTTTTTTAGTTGAAAGTTGAAAGTGGAAAATGGAAAATTTTTATTAAGAATTGTAAATGTTTTAAAATTTTTAGTCAATTTCTAATCTTCACGAAACTTATAAAAAACGTTAGTGTAGAAAAATAATTAAAAGGAGTTTATCTATGAACAGTGTACAAAATTATGGGATGACAAATTATCAGGTTGGTTTTAAAGCAAAAGGCGGTAATGTTGTAAAAACATTAGATGACAAAATTAAAAAAAATACATTAATAAAAAAATTGACAAAAGAATTGAATTATTTAAATAGACAAGAAGCAGAGTGTATAAAAGAAAGAGGCTCTTTATGGACATCTGCATCTGGTATATCTACTAAAATTGCAAATATTGAAAATAGGCTAAATAGATTAGCTTAAGTTTGTAGCGTGCATTTCAATGCACGATAATTATATTAAAATTATATTGTGCTTTAAAACCTACGCTACTGTCTGTCTTATTATTGGTACGGTACACCGCCTCCTACTACTATCTAATCATTTATATTCTTAATTACTCTGCAAGGATTCCCGACTGCAACTGCGTTAGGGGGAATGTCTTTAGAAACGACACTTCCTGCTCCTATAACCGAATTTTTCCCAATTGTTACACCTGCTAAAACTACCACATTACCTCCCAGCCATACATTGTTACCTATATTTATGGGTTTTGCAAGCTCTGTTCCAAGTTCACGTTCTTTATAATTTATTGGATGGGTTGAAGTGTAAAAACTGCAGTTAGGCCCGATTAAAACGTTGTCACCTATTTTGACCTTAGCGGAGTCGAGGATTAAGAGGTTATGATTTGCACAGAAGTTTTCACCGATTTCAATATTGTATCCGTAGTCACACATAAAAGGTTGTTCGATAAGAAAAGATTTGCCGATTTTACCTAAGATTTTTTTTAACAATAGATTTCTCATACGCATAAATAGCGGCGGTGTATTGTTAAAACGATGACATAGGTTTTTGCAATGTTGTCTTTCTGAAAAAAGTTTTAAATCTAATCCTGCGTGGTAGAATTCTCCGTTTAGCATTTTTCTTTTTTCGTTAAATTTAAAGCATTTATTTTTAAGGAAATATTTTATAATTTGTTTACAAAAAATAGTGTTAAAAATAAAAGTTGCAGATGTTTTCACAATTGATTATTCCTTTTTATTCTTGGATAACTTTTCCGAAAAACAGTCTTAGTCCGCCAAAGTTTTTCTTGAGAGTTTGTTTTATTCCGCAGGTTATAGAATTTACGTTTTCAGTAATTTCATTTGTATTTTGCATAGTATCCGGTAATGTTTTATCAAAATCTAAAATAGCATTATTTATATTGTGCGTAAAATTATGTAGTCCACCGGTTGAGTTTTCCAAATTTTTAAGTGTGTTGTTCCACTGTTCTTCTACAATAATGTTATCAATTTTTTTGGTAACTTTGCTTATGTTATGTGTAGTATCTTTAAAATTAGAAGTTGAGTTTTTAATATTTCCCCTATTTTCTTGTAATATGTCTTGAACGAGTACAAACATTCCTCCGATTGCATCAAGCGTTGTGTACAAATTTTCTGATGCAGATAAAAGATTTGATTTTATTTTATCTAAATCTTCAGGATTTTGGTTCTTTAAATATTCTTTGATATCAACGGTCGAGTAGCCGTTAATATGTGAAAATTCTTTTATGTATTTTTCTGATGGTACTTCAGGGTAAATAAGTTCAATATAGTCGATTTCATTATCGTATTTAATTCTTTTTTTTAGGACAGCTTTTGTATTTAGCGGAAGTTTTAAATTTTTATTAAATAATGTGATTTTTACATTGGTTCTTTTAAAATCTTTGCTGTGTTCTTTATTAGTTGCAGTTCCTATTTTGGCACCTTTATAGAAAACATCAATCTTATCATCAAACGGTCTTACATCTGAAAAAACAGCTGTAATATGAGTATGAGAAAAATAGTTAAATATAATTATTAAAGTTAATATTGCAAAAAATATAAAAATAAATTTTTTCATAGTAACTTTATAATAATTATATTTATCAAAAGTTATATTGCCTGCAAGGATATAAAAATTTAAAATTTATATAAACATATTTTGACAAATACGATATTAATAATAAGCTATTATAATGGTATACAACCTAATAAAAAGTTTACATATCGTTAAGCCTTTTATTCAGTTAACGAAGCTAATTTAAGGTATTTTACAGTTGCTTGAACTCTGTTTGATACTTTCAGTTTTCGATAAATAGAGGCTATGTGTGCTTTTGTTGTATGGTTAGTTATCATTAATTTTTCAGAGATTTCTCTGTTATTGTACCCTTGAACAACTAAATCAAGAACATCCTTTTCTCTTTTTGTAAACATATTAATCATCTCCTATTTTAGTATTTTTAAGCTTATATTATTAATTTTCTACAGTATTAACCAATTGTCTATCGGGCGAACGGCTATATTTTTTTTCTTAACTAAATTTAATAATTATTTATTAAAATAAGCTAATTTTATTGACAAAGTGGCATGTTCATTTTAGTATTAAGTTACCCTAGTCGAAATTTTCTTGCCGGATTTGACGGCTCAGGGGTGGGGTAAATGCTTTAAGCAAATACCTTCGAGTAAGTTTAAGTGAAAAAGAAATATAAGTAAGCAAATGAGAAAATAAGAATAGGTACTGCCCTGAATTACTTATCTACTCAATCACTTAATCACTTCGTCACTTAAACAGTAGTATTACAAAGGCTAATATAAGGAGATTAACTATGCCTACAATGAATCAGCTGGTTCGTCAAGAACGTAAGAAGCTGCATGACAAAACCAAATCGCCGGCTCTTATGGATTGTCCACAAAGACGCGGCGTATGTACAAGGGTTTACACAACAACCCCTAAAAAACCAAACTCAGCTTTGAGAAAGGTTGCCAGAGTAAGACTTACTAACGGATTTGAAGTTACTTCATATATCCCTGGTATCGGACACAATCTTCAAGAACACAGTGTTGTTCTAATAAGAGGCGGAAGGGTTAAAGACCTTCCTGGTGTTAGATATCACATTGTTCGTGGTACTTTAGATACTGCAGGTGTTGCAAACAGAACACAAAGCCGTTCTAAATATGGTGCTAAGAGAGCTAAGGGAGGTAAGAAATAATGTCAAGAAGATCAAAACCTGAAAGAAGAATTCCTACAGCTGACCCTATTTATAACAGCGTAGATGTATCTAAATTTATTAACCGTGTAATGAGACGCGGTAAAAAGTCTTTAGCTGAAAAAATATTCTATGCTACAATCGCAAAGATTGAAGAAAGAACAAATGAAAAAGGCTTGGAAATATTCCAAAAAGCAGTTACAAATGCAACTCCATTGTTGGAAGTTAAAGCAAGACGTATTGGTGGTTCAACTTATCAAGTACCAATAGATGTTAAACCTGACAGAGGTTTTGCACTTGCTTCATCTTGGATTATTGCAGCAGCTAAAAATAGAAGCGGTAAATCATTTGTAGAAAAATTAACAAACGAAATGATAGATGCTTCAAACGGAAGCGGACAAGCTTGCAAAAAACGTGAAGACACCCACAAGATGGCTGAAGCTAATAAAGCATTTGCTCACTACAAATACTAGGGTAGGGGTAAATAATCTAAAAATACAAAAATACGCTCGAGAAATCGAGCGTATTTTTATTGCCTTTGTAACAAAACTTAATATTGTAACAAAAAGTAAAAATCTTTACAAAGGGCTGAAAACCTGTCATAATCCCGAATAGAATAGAATAGAATAGAATAGAAAAATTTTGCCCTTTTGAATTAAAGTTTTTAAAAACTGTGCCGATAACTTATCCAGATGGAATTAAATTAAATAGATAAGGAGTTATTTTATGGCTACAGTGCAACAAATGCAGCAAGCTTTAATTAAACAAGGAATATCGGCTTCACAACTTGCGGGGATGAGCGAAGAACAACTGATGAAGTTGTGTAGTGAAAAGTTGCGAGCAAGCCTTATTGGGAACGCACAGGGAAAATTTGGCGATGGGTTTGACAGACAGTATAAATATGATAAAGAATTTACCCTTCCGACAGGTGAAAAAGTAATGGTTGCAGAGGTTGGAACATCAGTATTGAAATCGGGAAGAAAAGTGCAGACATTTGTAGATGTAGCAGGAAACCAATATTTTCAATATAGAAGTGCAGATAATAAAGTTTTAGATGAAAAATATTTTAGAAAACAAGAAAAAATGGGATTAGGTGATAAATTCCAATTTATGGATGGCAAACTTTATAAATCCGATATGCTTGGTAATATGACTGTTGCAGAAAAAGAAACCCAGAAAATGAAATCTGTTAATCAACAATTAGTTGAACAAAGAATAAAAAAACTTCCAGAAACAGATAAAAATTATAGAGAATTAATGGATGAAATATCAGAACAAGAATTTAACAATCTTTCTTTTGCAGATAAAAAGAAATATTTAGCGAATAATATGTGGAATGCATTGGATAAAAATGATTTTTCTGCCTGGACAGAGTCACTGGGAAAGTTTTTCTCAATTCATAATGAAAAAATAGATAAAACAGTAGGTATAACAGATTTAAAGAAATTCATTGGTGAATTGTGTGACGACAGCGGTTTAACAAACCTTGTTAAAAAAATGTGTAAAACACCATTGCCAACTGATGTTTTGACAGATTTAGTTATACATCAATTGTATGATGAAAAAGCAATGGATTCAGCAGAAATTAGAGTAAGAATGGTAAAAGGTGTAAAAGACATTGCTAAAGATTTAGTTGGAGCTCAAGGACTTGAAATGGCAGGTATTTTTGGTGCAATCGGAAAAATTGCATCAGCATTACCAAAAGTAGGAAAAGCGCTTGAAGCTGGATTTGTAACAGTAGGTGGCGTAGATGCTGCAAGTGGTGCTGTGAATATTGCAGAAGGTATAGCAACCAATAATGGCGAATTAGTATCTCAAGGTACAGGTCAAGCTGTGATGGGCGGTATTATGGCAGCTGGAGGTCTAAGAGCTGGTGCAAAAGGCAGAGCAAGTGCTAAAGCAAAAGCTGAAACTGCAAAAGATCCTGCGGTAGAAACACTTTCATCCAAAATCGATAGAAGTGCAGATGTAAAACGAATCAAAACAGAAGGTATAAAAGGTCAATATAAAGATAAAAACCTTAAACAATCATTTGATGATGTTATTGCAGAAATAGAAGCAATGCCGGATATTAAAGAAGGTAAGTGGGATAGTCAAAAGGAATGGGGCTCTATAATAGTTGTAGACACAGGGCTACCTAGTAAATATGATCAAATAATTTTTACCAAAAAAGTTGCATTAAAAGACGGCAGAACTGCAACATATAAGTTAACAAAAAATATTGAAAGCGGTTCTGCATATAAAAGAGTTATTTTTGATGAAGAAGGACCGACACCGACTTTCACTGCTTATTATCGCAAAGCAAATGGGAAACCAGAAAGTTATAACTTTAGTAGCAAACACGGTTCTCAACATTTTGAATATGACGGGAATGGTTCTTTAGTTGATAATTCGTCAAATGGTTATAATTCAAGGTATATAGAACATCATCTAAGTTACAGTAATTATCGTCAAAGAAATAATGGAACTGTAGTCCGAGATAAACATCTGTTTGATAATGACAGTCGTTCAACAGTTATTGGTACAGATGGAAAAGTATATAAACCCTATAGTTATTACGGACGTAATGGCAAACATATAACACAATCATTCTTTATAGATACAAAACAAATTTTAGATGCAAACGGAAATGTAATTGCTGAATATGGTATTGAAACAGAGAATTACAGAGTGCGATTTGGTAAAAATGAAGAACCGCCTGCGGTAGTTGGTGTAAAAATCGGCGATAAGCATGCTTACGCAAATTTATCAAAAGGCGGACATATTGTGCTTGATAATGCTGATGTAGATCCAAGGACAATCACTCTGTTAGATGGAACCCCAATCTTTGACAAGTTCACAGTAGAAAACGGTTTATATACAGCGACTTCAAAGAAAATTACTCCGGAAAGTTTGGGATTCAAAGAAACACCGTCCATGATTGATAGAGCGCAAAATGCAAAAAATAATGCTGTTGAGACTTTAAAAAATGTACCATGGAAAAAAGTAGCAAAAAACGGAGCAAAATACGCAGCTAAAATAACCGGATCAGTGGGTATAGCCGGCGGTTTTGCAGCATTGGGATTGAAAAATTGCCATGTGGTAGATGGGGTAGATGAAGGCACGTATGAAACTAACATTGTTCAAGAGGTAAATAATGTTGTAGATATTGATATTGAAAAAGAACCGTAGTTTGTAGCGTGCATTTTAATGCACGGAATATTAAAATGTCATATGTTCGTGCGTTAAAACGCACGCTACTGCTAATATAGTTGCGTAGGGTGGGCAAAGCGTAAGCGTGCCCACCTTTTGATATGTTTATTATTAAGATTTAACCTCACCCGAATTTCTAACATTCGAGCAAAGCTCTCATGTTGAAATTCTACCCTCTCCATCTTGAGAGGGTTTATCGTACTGATTTGCAGGTTAGGTTTTACCCGACAAAAACGGTTTCTTTGCAATCAGTTATGGCGATTCTTCGGGGGGATAAAATGGATATTTCCCCCTCTTAATGACGGTTAGGCGTGTTCTTTTACGAAAAAACGTAGATTATATTTACCCCTTAATGACGGTTGAGCGTGGTCTTTTACGCAAAAACATAAATTATATTTACCCCCTCCTATTGTTAAAAATTTGAACATTTTTTTCCATTTTTACGTTTTAATTATATAATTTAGTTAGGATTATATTATTGAAAGGCAAGATATGGAATTAGGTTTGATTGGAATAATTGTTGCAATTATAGCAGCTATAATTCTTATAAAGGTTATAAAATTCGGATTAAAGATGGTATTGTTTTTGGTATTGGCTGTAGTTGTATCTGTTACTATATGGATATGCTTTACACAGCCTGATATGCATGAACCGTTCTCGGTAAATACTATTGAATATTTATTAAAAATTAACAAAGACGGCTCTATGACTACAACAAAACAGGTTACTGAAACGGTTATAAAGGATCAAAAATAGTGAAAAAAATATTTGCGGCATTTTTAACATTAATATTTGCAACATCATCTAACTGCTGGGCAGTCAGTGCTTTGTACTATTTAAAAAGCATAAAGACAAATGATATGGAACCGGTTGTTGAAAATGCTTATACATCTCAAAATTTTAGTTTGGTTAAGAAAAATCCTTATTACGGTATATCTCAAAAGGGAAATTTTAAATCAGAGCGGTGATAATATGTTTTATTATTATCAATCACCTGAGGATAACTTGAAAGTAAACAAGTCAATTCTCAAAGAGATAAAAAAACGTGGAATTATTTGCGAGCAATCATTTAATCAGAGTTTAATTGATATATACGATAATTTGTCAAAAGAGGTGACTTCAACAACTCAAACTTTAAAAACATATAATTTTGAAGAGCCGCAGTCAAATGCTTTTGAGCCTCCAAAAAGTAATGAGAAACAATATACTCAGCCTGCAGTGTATAAAGGTTATGTGGCACAACTTAATGCAGGAACAAAAATACAAGCATATTTACAAAATGGAATTAACACAGCCTCTGCACAAAAAGGTGACCAAGTTGTAGCTGTTTTGACAAACGGACTTACATACAACGGAATGGAAGTAGCACCGCAAGGAAGCCTTGTGTATGGAACTCTGACAACAGCAAGGCACGCTACCTATGGCTCAAGAAATGGCAGAGTGGTAATTAACTTTACTCAATTAGTTACACCGGATAACAAGGCATATAATATATCTGCTGAAACAATAGATTTTACGGTTACAAACGAAGGTAAAGTCGGTGAAAGTTTAAAAAGCGCTGCCAGTGCAGCAATTGCAGGAGCTTTAGTAGGGCTTCTTGTCGGAGCGTTATCCGGCGGTGATCATATAGGCAGAAATGTTGCAATAGGTGCCGGTGTGGGCGCAGGTTCTTCTGCTATATATTCAACTGCAGAAAGGGGGGTTGATGCAGAGATTCCGTCTTTTACGGAAATTGATATAACTTTAACTCAACCGCTTAGTGTAACGGTCGGACAATAAACTGCAGGGTGCAATTATTTGCACCAAAAGTAGAGTAGGGTAGACTTTAGTCTACCATTATATAAAAGAAAGTAGGTTGGGTAAAACCCGACAAAGATAAAAGGAAAACAACATGAACAAACGATTAATTATACTTGGAATTTTAATTTTATTTTTAGCTGTTATAGGAAAACTTTTGTATTCAGGTTTACAGAATATAAAAGTTGATGAATTCCATAAGGCTGCAATTATTTTTGCAGTTGATTCATCTGCATCTAATCAAAAGAATTTACCCGAACAGATTAAGTATATTAAATCACTTTGTTCAATATTGGATCCGGAAGATGAGATTAAGATTTTGAAGGTTTCAGAAAGCTCATATTTAATTTACGAAGGTTCGCCTTCAAATTCCAAAGGAATTACAAAGGCAGTAGAAGCGTTTACACAATACAATTCCAAAGATTATGGAACTGCTTATGGTGAAGCGTTAAAGAAAGCATTTGACCATTGTTTAACAATGAAAAAAGAAGGATTCGTTCCTGCTGTTGTAGTTGTAGGTGACTTAGAAAACGAAGGTGCAATAGAAAAGCAAATCAATTGGGATACACTTCCTGAAAATGTCAAAAAAGTTCAAGAGTATGTTCCTGAAATCTCAATGATGTTTGTGTATGCGCATCCTGAAAAATTGGATATGGTAAAAACAAAATTAAATCCGATTTTAGGTGAAAAGAAACTTCTTGTTGCTAATGAAACAGGGTTAGACAAAATTAACCGCCGATTTTTAGAGGCAATCGGACGATAGGTGTAGGGGTAAATAATAATTGGTGCGGTACACCGCACCCTACTGCAATAATCAAGTAGGTTGGGTTAAACCCAACAACATGAAATTGAAAATAAATAAATTATAATATAGGAGAAAAAACAAATGGCATTTACAATAGTTACAAAGCATGGTGAAAAAACATTCGCAGACAAAGAATTGGTGAATATCTCATCAAACTCAAATGCTGATTATACAATTGATTTAGGTTTTCAGTTTATGTTGACTGTTCAATGTGATTTAAGAACGAACAGGTGCGTTTTGTTGAATCAATTTCATAGTCAAAAATTCTTATTTAAAGGAAAACCTATTCCATCTCAATTAGAGATTGATAAGGTTTGTAAAATTATGGTTGACGGAAGTGACGAGTTTATTACTATAAAAGTTGTTGGAGAAACTTCCACAAGACAAATCGCAGAAGAAAATTTGTCTGAAAATGATGTAAAAGCAATATACGGAAATGATGTAAATGCTGCCGCTAAAATTATGGTAGAAAAAAGAAAGGCAGAAATAGAAAATGCCAGAGTCGGCATAATTAAAGAAGTAGGAGCAAGAATTAACGATTTAAAGAGAAAAATTTCACAAAATTCTAAAGGCGGAATATTCTTGCATATAGCTTTATTCTTTGCGTCATTAGTTTGTGCTTTTGGTGTTTCAAACTACTTGACAGGCTTACCTTTAAAAGATGCAGGTTCGGTTATTCAAATGCCTACAAATATGAAACTTATTTTTGTATATGCCGCAATAATATATGGTGTAGGCTTAGTTCTGAAACAAGGTGTTTATAACTATTTGCAAAATAGAATCGGTAACGATTCTACAACTTCAAAACTTGCAGAAGGTGTAATGGTGATATCATCTTTAATATTTTATTCTGCAATATATTTGATTAATGTTTTATATTATATTTCTCCAAAAACATTTCCGATGTTCGCAGTTTTAATATCATTGTTCTTTGTCGGTACGGCTTTCACGTTAGCTATGGCTTGCGGATATTATAAAAATTCAAGCGTAGAAATGAAACAAGAATTAGATTCTATAGAATACAGAGAAGATTTCGAACATGTTATAAAAGAATATCAACAATGGATTGAAAGATATACAAATACATTAAGCCCTGCAAAAATCAGAAATATAAAAGACAAACAATTTATGCTTCAAATTAAGTCTTTGGGAGAAATTGCATTAGGATTTATTACAGCACCGTTCTTGGCTTATGGTGTTTCTAATACTCTTGCAATGTGTTTTCCTGAAGCTGCAGGATGGGTAAGAATTTCAGGTTTAAGATTAAGCCCTGTTTTTCTTGTTCTTGCAACTTTCTTGATTATATTTGCATTCTTTGCTTTTGCTAACGGATTTTTGAACGGTAAAAAGATAGCAGGTTCAAATGTATTAAAGAATGACGGATTTAGTAACTATCTTCAACACGGTGTTGAAATATACGGTATTGAAGGTGTTAATAAATTAAACAGAGAGATGCGCCGTTCATTTTTAATCGGTTGTATAATTATCGGCATAGAGTTTACTATGAACGCATCATACTTTATGGGTGAAATGGGTGGTGATTTAGGCGGAATGTTGTTAAGCGGACTTGCGGCACTCGTTCCTACTGCACTTTTGATTGCAGAAACCTTTATGCTAAGTTCAACTCAGTTTGAAACTTATGCTTGCGATGAAGTAGTTGCAAAGATTGATAGATTAGGTTAAAAGTAATTGTCAGATGAAACCTGACCTACTGTTTGAAAAGAGGTTTCCCCCACCATAGAGCGGGGGGTAGGTCAAGGAATTTGTTAAAACAGTTTCCTCCGCCCCTTGAGGGAGGGGGTTAGGGGGTAGGGTAAATGAAATTAATTTTACAACTATTATTAATATTACTTATAGTTTCAACAATCTCAATTTGTGTAACGAAACCTGATTTACACAAAAACGTGATTGTTTATGATTCTGCTTATACACTTGTAACAGAAGAGCAAGTACAAACAGAAACAAAAGATGTTCCTGTAATGGAGATGCCAGCAAAACCGGTTGAAAAAACAACCGTTGCAGAAAAGAAGGTTGAACCTAAAGTAACAACATATAAAACTCAAACACCAATTGTTAAGACACAGACAGTAACAAAACCAAAGCAAACCACTGTTGCAAAACAAACAGTTACAAAACCTAATATCCAAACCGTAACAAAACCATTGACAACAGTGCAAAAACCCGTTGTTAAAGATGTAGTAAAAACCGAGCCACCAAAAGTTGAGTCAAAAGTAATTACAAAACCTGTAGTTGTCCAACCTAAAGTTTTGACTCAGCAAGAAGAAACAATTGCTTGGAATAAATGGCGTTCTGCTTTAACAAATAAAATAATGCAGGATACAAAACTTCCTGATATTCCAAACGGAACGGTTTTTCAATTCTCTTTTAATGTTGATAAATATGGAAAAATTACCAATGTTCAAACAGGTACAAATCCTGCAAGTTACACACCCTATGCTATTCAATATATAGCACCCGTAATAAGAAGTTATCAAGGACGTTCTATATTGAATTTTCCGGATGGTACACAAAGGACTTCAACAACTGTTACAGGAAAGTGGAGAATATCCAATACGGAAAAATATAGCACACCGCAAGATTATAATGATGTAGAAAAAGTCGTTAGGTAATTTTCTGATATAATATTAGAAAAGGAAAAAATAAATGTACAGATGTAAAGAATGCGGTGCTGAATTTGAAGAAAAACCTGATTATTGCGATTGCGGAAATGATGAATTTGATGAAGTTGGTATTGAGGAAAAATTAGAACAACAGGCTCTAAAAATAGATAATAATAAATCGGATAATGTAGATAATGTAGGTCAGGCTTTGCCTGACAAAAACTTAGAGCAACATAAGCCTAAACCGGCATCTTCAATGAGATTTTCTAATACCGAAACTATATTAAAGAAACAAACTTTCTCTGAACGGTATCCTGAATTTTTGAGGTTTAAAAAATCATTAGATCCAGTATCTTTAATTATATTTTGTGTTTGTATAGTTTTATCTTTTTATGTTGTTTTATTTGCGTGGAATCCAAAAGATTTGGATATAGTTGAAGAAACAAAACAAGAAATTAATATAACCGACAATATCCCTACGATTGATAAATTTTGGAATAATACTTTGCCTGTTGTAAATCAAGAACAACCTAAACCACAACCAAAACATGAAGAAACAAATATAGTAAAACAAATTATTAATATACCGGAAACAAAAAAAGTTGTATCTCAAGCTGTAAAGCCTGTTACAAAACCAAAAGTTGCGGTTGTTCCTCTAAAAAAAGCAACTACACAAAAAACTGTTTTAAAACCTTCAGTAACGGCAGTAAATACTCAAACAAATACAAATGCTCAAGTCCAAGCTAAAAAGCAAGCAGATGAGCTTGCAAAGCAAAAAGCTGAAGCTGAAAGAAAGCAGGCAGAGGCGGAACAATTGAAAAAACTTCAGGCTGAGCAGGCTAAAAAACAAGCGGAAGCAAAAGCAAAACAGGCTCAGATTAATAAACAGGAGCTTATTTCTTATAAAGCTAATTTAAGAAATACTATAGCAAGAAAAATTGATTTTACAAAAGTTATCGGTGACGGCTCATGCACTGTTTCTTTTAAAATTGATTTGACCGGCAAGCTAATAAAGCGTTCTTTTACAAAGCAATCTTCAAACAACACATTAAATGACGCTGTATACAATGCGGTAATGGCTACGCCGAGTTTTAATCCGCCGCCTGATGCATATAATAATGAAATTTTAAACCTAAATATAAAATTTTATAACGGTAATTTTGAGATATCGTTGCCTTGAAGATATGGTTGTACTATAATTATTATAAAGATGAGGGGAACTGAAAGTATGAATAATCAAAAAATAGCTGTAATCGGAATGGGCATGTGGGGAAAAAATATTGTCCGTAATTTTTATAATTTAAATGTTTTAGAGTATGTGTGTGATTTGGATGAAGAATCTTTAAAAACTGTTCGTGAACAGTTCCCCGGTGTTAAAACTACAAAAGATTTTAATGATATTATTAATAATTCTGAAATAACAGGTGTAGCAGTTGTTACACCGAGTCATACGCATTTTAAGATAGTTAAGACTATGTTAGAAGCAGGAAAAAATGTTTATGTAGAAAAACCTATATCAACAGTGGCGGAAGAAGCAAGACAACTTATGGAACTTGCGGAATCCAAAAATTTAGTTTTGATGGTTGACCATTTGCTTTTATACCACCCTGCGGTAAACAGATTAAAAATGTTAATCGAAGAAGGTGAATTGGGAGAAATAGTTTATGCTCAATCAGACAGATTGAATGTGAATTATCACAAGAACGACAGAAGTGTTATGTGGGATTTGGCACCGCACGATGTCGCAATGGTTGCTTACGTAACAGGCAAAAAACCTGTTAGAGTAATTTCGGCAATAGGCGCATCGTCTGACAGAAATAATATAATGGATATTACTCATTTGGGCATTGAATTTGAAGGCGGTGTTATTGCTCATATATCAGATAGCTGGATTACACCTCAAAAACACGTTAATTTGTTAGTCAGAGGAACAAAAGCAACAGCTATTTTTGATGATTGCGCACAATCAGATAAATTAAAAATATATGACAACTTTGTTCCTGCAAATACTCAAAATGTAGCTTTAGATTATTTGGAAATAGAACCATTGAAACTTGCTTGCCAGCATTTTGTAAATTGTATTGCAACCGGGCAAAAAGCACGTTCAGACGGTGCTAACGGATATGAAGTCGTTAGTATCTTAGAAGAAGCAGAGCGTATAATGCTTGGCTCAAAAAAAGAAGAACTTGATAAAACAAACTTTGCTCTGTCAAGAATGAAGGGTTAGGGTAAATATAAGGAAAGTAGGGTGCGGTGTACCGCACCAACGAGAAATCAAGAGTAGGTTGGGTGAAACCCAACAGCACACAAAAGAGGGATTTAAAATGGCAAATTTTATTTCAATATTTAGAATTTTCATAATGTTTGCAGCTGTGTATTTGATTTATGCAATGCAGGGTAATGCGCAGGCTTATTTATGGGCATTAATTTTAACTATATTAGCATTTTCACTTGATGGTGTAGATGGCTGGATTGCAAGAAAATTTAATGAAGTTTCAAAATTTGGTGCTTTACTCGATATTATGGGTGACAGAATAGTAGAAAACACTTATTGGGTGCTATTTGCAGTCATGGGTTGGTTGAATATTTTGTTTCCGCTTATTGCACTAACAAGAGGCTTTGTAACCGATACAATCAGAAGTGCTGCTATGGAAAAGGGTTTAACACCATTCGGAATGCAGACAAATCCGATTTGCAAATGGATTACAGGCTCAAAGTTTATGAGAATAAGCTACGCGGTAGCTAAAGTATTAGCATTTATTCTTATAATTGCAGCAAAAATTCCTGATATTCCAAATCAAGAGATAATATGGAATATTGGCTACTGGGCTGCGGTATTTGCAATCGTATTTTGTGTAGTAAGAGGCTTACCCGTAATAATCGAAGCTAAAAGAGTTATCGAAGGGTAATGGGGAAATAACACAAGTCATTCTGAACCCGATTAGGGTGAAGAATCCAGCCTTTAAAAAACTATTTTTTATAAACTTAAAGTTGAGAATTGTTCATGAATAAACAAGGTTATACATATATTTTGTGCAGTAAACAAAATGGTACTTTATATATAGGTGTAACATCTGACTTAGTCAAACGTGTGTGGGAACATAAAAATAAATTGGCAGATGGTTTTACCAAAAAATATAATGTTGATAAACTTTGTTATTATGAAGTATTTGAAGATATTAAAACTGCTATAGAACGTGAAAAAGAATTAAAGAAACTAAGAAGGAAAGAAAAATTAGAATTAATAGAAATTAATAATCCTAATTGGATTGATTTGTACTATGATATAATTGACTAAAAGTTTATAAAAAGCTGGATTCATCGGAACACAGTTCCTCAGAATGACAAATTTGTATATAGTAGTAGGGTGCTTTGTAACGCACCGGTATAAAATAAGGAATTATATTAATGTCAAAGATAAACGTAGTTTTATATGAGCCTGAAATCCCTGCGAATACGGGAAATATTGCAAGACTTTGTGTGTGTACCGGAGCTTCTTTATATCTTGTCGGAAAGCTTGGATTTGCTCTTACTGATAAATACGTAAAGCGTGCCGGCATGGATTACTTCCAAAATGTTGATTTACATAAGGTTGAATCTATGGACGAACTTTATAAACAGTTTTCTGATGGAAGATTTTTCTATTTAACAACAAAATCAAAAAAGAAATATACTGATATAGAGTTTAAAGATGGTGATTTTCTTGTTTTCGGGCCGGAATCCAGAGGGCTTCCGCAAGAATATGTAACACAAGAAACAGCCATAACTCTGCCTATGATAGAAGGTCAAAGAAGCTTAAATCTTTCAAACTCGGTTGCGATAACTGTATATGAGGTTATTCGTCAAATTGGATTATAAAAAATAACAAGTTTTGCAATCTCCCTCGCCCTATGGGAGAGGGCAGGTGTGATGGAGAAATATAAAAATGTCAGACTACAATATGCCAATAAGAGAACAAAATTCTAATAAGGGAACTTTTGGAAAAGTTCTAAATGTTGCAGGGTGTGAAAATTATGTCGGTGCTGCGTATCTTTCTACTTATTCAGCGTTAAAAGTAGGAGCAGGATATGTTGCGCTGGCAACGGAAAAAGAAGTCATTAAATCAGTTTCTCAGATGCTGCCGGAGGCTGTTTATGTGGAAGTCCCTTATGCATACAGAAGATTAAGTGATTTTACGGTTGCTCTTATCGGATGCGGAATAGGTCAAGGTTTTTCTGCTAAACAGAATTTTAAATTTATTATTAATTATTATAATAATAAAGAAATTCCTGTTGTAATTGATGCTGATGGGTTAAATATTTTGTCACAAATGAATTTATCTCTGCCTAAAAATACAATTATTACTCCACATCCTGCTGAAGCGGCAAGACTTTTAGTAAAAGATATTGATGAAGTTTTGTCTGATTTGGAAGGCTCTGCAATGGAATTGTGTGAAAAATACAACTGTACGGTAGTTTTAAAAACACACAGAACAATAATTTGTGATAAGAGTAATATGTTTATTAATGAACACGGAAACTCTGCTCTTGCAAAGGCAGGAACAGGCGATGTTCTGGCCGGAATTATAGCAGGACTTTTAGCTCAAAAAATGACACCATTTGAAGCTGCAAAACTGGGAGTTTATCTTCATTCACGTGCCGGCGAACAAGCTTCAGAAGAATTAACAGAGTATTCCGTTATGGCATCTGATATTCCAAAATATTTGCCTAATGCAATAAAAGAAATTCTGCATAATTAATTTGAATAATTATGTTTACCAGCTTATATTTACCCCCAAATTGTAAAATTATTCTTAATGATTAGAGATTTTTTAGGTGTTTTATTGTATAATGCACTTGTAGGTCAGGTTATACCTGACAAAAACTTGTTGCCACAAGGTAGGTTGGGGATAACTCGACAATTCTAAAGGAGTACGTCAAGTGAGTATTATAGAAGGTTTATTAACTGTCACAAACGAAAAATTTTGTATTGTAGCATCTCGTTTTAATGAATTTATTACAAACAAGCTTGTATCAGGTGCATTAGATGAATTAAAACGTCATGGCGTTGCAGATTCTAATATTGATATTGTTTGGTGTCCCGGAGCATTTGAGATACCTCTAGTTGCAAAAAAATGTGCAAAGACAGGGAAATATTCTGCAGTAATTACTCTCGGAGCAGTTATCAAAGGATCTACATCTCATTATGATTATGTGTGTGCGGAGGTTTCTAAGGGTGTTTCTGCAGTAGGCTTAGAAACAGGTATTCCGGTTATATTTGGTGTGTTAACAACGGATAATATTGAACAAGCTATCGAAAGAGCCGGAACAAAATCAGGAAATAAAGGTTCTGATGCTGCGAAATCTGCTATTGAGATGGTTAGTTTAATTAGTAAAATTGGCTAGAAATGATAGCTAGTCCTATAATAAGTTACAGGAATTACAGTATAAACAGGTCTTTTAGTGGTGTGAGCTGTCGTAATATGCGTAAGCTTGAAAGGAGTTTATCTATGAGTGAAATTATTACAGAGTACAGAAATGAGAACACAAAAAATATTGATTTACTTTCTACCATTGATATAGTAAGAAAAATCAATGAGGAGGATAAACTTGTTGCTCTTGCAATAGAAGATGAGACTCCAAATATAGCTAAAGCCGTAGATATTGTTGCAAAACAATTTTTAAAAGGGGGAAAATTATACTATTTTGGAGCAGGAACGTCAGGCAGACTTGGAATTTTAGACGCTTCGGAATGCCCTCCGACGTTTGGAGTATCTCCTGATATGGTACAGGGCTTTATTGCAGGTGGTGATAAAGCAATTAAACTTGCAGTTGAGGGTGCTGAAGATAATTTTGAACTAGGAAGAAAAGATGCGGAAATACTTACGGATAAAGATGTTGCAGTAGCAATATCTGCAAGCGGAAATCCCAAGTATCTTTTAGGTGTACTTCAAAAAGCTGAAGAAAACGGATGTAAGACAATAGCTCTTACTTGTAATCATAAAGCCTTGATATTAGAAGAAGCAGGACATGGAATTTGTGTCGAAGTAGGGCCTGAAGTTATTGCAGGTTCAAGTAGAATGAAAGCAGGAACTGCTCAAAAGATGGTTTTAAATATGCTTACTACAGGAGCTATGATAAAAATAGGCAAAACTTATGAAAACTTTATGATAGATTTGATGCCGACAAATGAAAAACTCAAAGACAGAGCAATAAGAATTGTATCAGAGATAGCAGGCGTAAATGTATCGACTGCTTTAGAAACATTAATGCAGTCTGACTGGAAAGTCAAAACGGCAATAACAATGTTAAAGTGCAAACTGTCAAAAGATGAAGCAAATGACGCATTGCGTAAAAACTGCGGTGTACTAAGGAGAACGCTGAAAAGCTTGACAGCTGTTTAAAGAGCAAGTCCTGTTATATTACTTACGTCATAGTTTGCGAATTTTTTCAGGTATTCTTCCAATGATGTACCATAGTCGTCATGCGGAATATTTCTGCCGTTTGATTTAAAGTATTGTATCACTTTCCCAACGCCTGCCAAATGTGATGCTGCAAGTAGTCCGGCAGGAGTAATTGTTATACCGTTAATTTCTTGATATAGAGATTTATCCAATTTAAAATGTTTAATGTATACCCATTGTTTTTTTAGATATGATTCAATTGCGTGGTCTTGTGCTTTTGGATTTTTAAGAAATGATTTTTTTGAATTGACGTTAAACTTTTTAGCTGTTTCTGTCCAATTTCCTTTCCAATCGTTTTTTGTAGTGTCATCTTTTGTATAGAAATTGACATCTATAAGTGCTTTTTCTCCCATTTGAAATCTGCCTAAATATCCTATAGAGTTTTCTCTTGAGTAATCATTATTTGATTCTCTGTTTCCTAAGGTGTGTAAATAATCCTGATACATAAGTTCTTTATGCCATTCGGTGTAACTTTTTTGATTTTTATTGTTTTTCTTCCAGTCAGTTTGGATTAAAGAATTATCAATTTTATATTTCTTTTCAAATTCAGTTTCAAGATCAATATTTAAAGTTTCTCCGCTTTCAGTAGTAATATTGGCAACACCGTTTTTTTCAAAGTACTCAAATTTTTTAATTTTAATTCCAAAAATGTTTTCGCCGTTGTTAAAGCGTTGATATGCCATTTTTAAATCATCTTCCGTTAAAACTTTGTCGTTATCCCAAGCATCACAAAAATCGTAATACATTCCTTTTGCAAGTGCGGTAATCAGTTTATATTGTGTATTGCTTAATTTAATATTTTTATTTTTATTCTGTTGAATAGAATAAGACGATTTTTCGTAAATACTGTTTCGTTTGGCGTTATTTATTGTGCAATTTTGCATAAATTTTATATTTACGCTTTGTCTTTCATTATTTTCATTTATAAATTTAATAGTCATGCTGTAAATTCTCTCTTGTATATATAAAGTTTATATACTTAAAATAATTGCTAAAATAAAAAGAAAAGATTAACAAATGTTTACAAAAATATTTATGCATGGTAAAAGCAAGCGGATTATAGTATAATTACGGTATTGAGAAGGAGTATTGTATGGGGCTTAAAAAATTAACAGTTTTAGGACCGGGGTGCTGGGGATTAACTTTAGCTTGGTTATTGAATGATAATTTTGATGAAGTAACTGTTTGGGGTAGAGAATGTGACTTAAATGAAGATTTGGCCAAGAATAAGCATTGTTCAAGACCGTTGGAAGTTCAATTGGATAAAAAGGTTGAATTTACTTCGGATTTAAAATCTGCAATAAAAGATGCCGATATTATTTTGTCGGTTGTAGCTACGGGTGGTGTCAGACCAGTTTGTGAGCAGCTACGTGATGCAGGAATAAATTCTAATACACCTCTAGTTAATGCCTCAAAAGGGTTAGAGTTGAATTCTTTAATGAGAATGTCCGAAGTTATAAAAGATGTTCTTCCTAATCAAAAAGTTGTTATACTTTCAGGTCCTACTCTTGCAAAAGAAGTTCTTGCCGGAAAACCTACGGCAGCATCGGTTGCGTGCGAAGATATAGAAACCGCTGAATTTGTACAAAAGGCATTAAATGTTCCGTCAAAATTCAGGCTTTATACAAATACTGACGTAATTGGTGTAGAACTTGGCGGAAGTTTAAAAAATGTAATTGCAATTGCATCAGGTTTTGCTCATTCAATGGACTTGGGTGATAATTGCATGGGTACACTACTTACAAGAGGTATGGCAGAAATTGTTCGTTTAGCAGTAAAGTTAGGAGCAAATCCTTCAACAATGTATGGTCTTTCCGGCATGGGTGATTTGATTGCAACTTGTTCAAGCCCGTTATCAAGAAATTATACGGTAGGTTCCATGCTGGGACAAGGCAAGAAAATTGATGATATCTTGTCTGCACTTGGATCTGTAGCTGAAGGTGTAAAAACATCAAAAGCAGTATGTGATTTGGCGCAAAAATTAGGGCTGGAAGTTCCTGTATCAAGTGCAATATACGAAGCTGTTTACACTGATATTACACCGCAGGAAGTTTTGTCAAAACTTATGAACAGAAAACTTAAGAAGGAAGAATGTTATGATAAAGTACGCAGTTAATTATCTGAAAAATACATTCCATCCTTTGGGGATAAATATAAAGGACGGTGTTATTACTGATGGTGATATAAAGGAAGACATCGACGGAAAACTTGTGCTTGTTCGTACGGAAAAAGGCGAAGAAGTAATGAAAGCATTTCTTGTAAATAAAGAAGTTGCCGAACGATTTGAAAAATCTGAACAAAAACCTGAGCCTTTTGAATTTTTGCGAGTTATGACTCAGGAAGACATGATGATATATGAGGAGCTTAAGAAAGAAGAAATAACTTCGTTTTTTAAGTGCAAGGAGCTTGTTCAGAAACACAAGTTGGTTATGAATCTTGTACAGTGCCGTATAACATTTGACCGAAGAAAAATCTCTTTTTACTATACAGCTCCGGAAAGGGTTGATTTCAGAGAACTTTTAAAAGATTTGACTCAGGTTTTTAAGCGAATGAGAATAGACCTTCGTCATATTGGTGTAAGGGATGAATCTTCAATAATGGATGGAACAGGAATTTGCGGAAAACCGTTTTGCTGTTCTTCTTATCTAAGGAAGTTTGAATCAATAAATGTTAAACTTGCAAAAGATCAGGGTATGCCTATTACACCGTCAAAGATTTCCGGTACTTGCGGAAGACTTCTTTGTTGCTTAACTTATGAGTATGAAAATTATATAGAGGCTGCGAAAGGAATGCCTCCCGTAGGTTCAACCGTAATGACACCTGTGGGACTTGGAAAAGTATGTTTTATTCAGTTCTTGAATAATTCTGTAGCAGTTAAATTTGAAGACGGTAAAATAAAAGAGTTTACCAAAGATGATATTGAGATGGTTGATGCTGATGTAAATGTTGATATAGAAGTTAATCGTGTAAGTAACAATTATTCAACGGACGATGAAAAAGTTGATGCACGACAGCTTAAACAGCTGGAAGATGACAGAAACAGCTCAACAGGAAATGTATAGGAGAATTAGTTTATGTTAGAAAGAATAGAAAAATTACAAATAGTATCATTGGGTATTTTAGTTGGGTTAGCGCTTGTTGTATCTACAAAGATGGTAGCTTCGACTATTCAAAAAAATGAGATTTCTGTGACCGGTTCAGCTTTTGAAATAGTTAAATCCGATAAAGGAAGTTTGAATTTCGACATAGAGGTAAAAAAGCCAACAATACAAGAAGCATATAAAACAGCACAGGAAAATTTAAAGGTAGTAGAAAAATACTTAAAAGATAAAAAAATAGAAAAAATCGAAGTAAAAACACCGAGTTCTTATCCTACGTATAAAAATGATTCAAGAGGATATGCATCAAATGAAGTTGATCACTACAATTATACTCAGCCGGTTTCTATTACTGCTAATGATGTAGAACTTATTAAAGAAATCTCGACTGATATATCAGGTTTAATAAACCAAGGAATTTATATAAGTGTTTATACACCGTCATATGATTATTCTAAACTTCCGGAATTAAAAGTCAGCCTTTTGGAAAAAGCATCAACAGATGCAAGAAATAGAGCCGTATCTATGCTAAAACCTTCTCATAACAGAGTCGGTAAAATATCAGCTGTAAGAATGGGTGTTTATCAAATTACACCTGTTGATTCGACAAATGTTTCCGATATGGGTATAAATGACACTTCAACTATAGATAAAAAAGTTACAGCTGTTGCGAATGTAACTTTCAGAATAAAATAGTTTTAAATCAAATTCTATTGTTGAAAGGACAAGAGAAGTCATTTTAAATCAGTCTTGTGTTGTCTGCACGAGTAACCAAAGATTTACCGCAAAATAATCCGGTTAATATTATTTATATTAAACCGGATTATTTCGTTGTAAGATTTGTCTGATATTAACTGTTACTTGCCCTGTTAATTTTATCCTTGAATAGCTTCATAACAGTCTGAGCAGATGGTTTCGTGTCCTTCGTGTTCGCCTAGAGTACGATACTTCCAGCAGCGTTCACATTTTTCTCCTTCAGCTTTTGTTACCCATACTGTAATATCATTTTCGGTGTATTCATTAAGGGTTCCTTCAGGTTTAGAATCAGATATATAAGCTTGTGAAACGATAAATATGTCTGCCAAATCTTTTAAATTATTATTTAATAATTCAGCATCAGGAGATTTTACGTATACTGCAACTTCTAAAGAACTTCCGACTTCTTTTGATGCCCTTAATGGTTCAATTGCGCGAGTAACAACTTCTCTTGTTTTAAGAATTTTTGTAAAATCTTCTTCAAGTTGAGCGTTATCCCAATCTTTATTTATCTTCACCCATTTGGCAAGAAGAATACTTTCCAAACCGCCCCTTTGATTTTCAGGTGTGTTTTGCCACATATCTTCTGCTTGGAAAGGCATTACTGGAGCTACCATTCTAACGAGCGCTTGATAAGTTTCAAATAGAACAGTTTGACAAGCTCTGCGAGATAATGATTTTTTACCTGCTGTATAAAGTCTGTCTTTTACAATATCCAAGTAGAATGAGCTTAAATCTACTGCAGCAAAGTTTTGCAAACATTGAAAATACTTATAAAACTCATAATTTTCAAACGCTTCAGTTACTTCCGCAATGACTTTATTAAGTTTATGCAGTGCAAATTTATCAATATTTTTAAGTTCATCATACTGAACATAATCAGCCTTTGGATCAAAATCGTGAATGTTACCGAGTAAAAATCTTGCCGTATTTCTAGTTTTCTTAAAGATTTCTGCAAGCTGTTTAACTATATTATCACCGATTTTAGTATCGTTTCTATAATCAACTGATGCCGCCCAGAGTCTTAAAATATCAGCACCATAGTTTTTAATAATATCATCAGGTCTGATATAATTTCCCAAAGACTTAGACATCTTTCTTCCGTCTTCACCAAATACAAAACCGTGTGTAAGAACTTGTTTATAAGGTGCAATTCCTTGAGTTGCAATAGATGTAAGAAGCGAAGATTGGAACCAGCCTCTATGTTGGTCTGAACCTTCCAAATACAAATCAACAGGTGTATGTCCAAGTTCCTCGGAACGCTTTTCAACAACAGCTCTCCAAGAAATACCCGAATCAAACCAAACATCCATAATATCTTTTTCTTGTCTGAAATGATTTTTTCCGCATTTAGGACATACGAAACCGTTTGGTAAAAGTTCTTCTGTTTTATGGTTAACCCAAGCATCAGAGCCTTCTTTTTCAAATATATTTGCAATATTTTCTATTGTTTCATCCGTACAAATAACTTCTCCGCAATCTTCACAATAGAATATCGGAATCGGAACACCCCAAGCTCTTTGACGAGAAATACACCAATCTGTACGACCTTCAACCATATTACCGATTCTGCTTTCACCGCTTGCAGGAATCCATTTTACTTTATGGATTTCTTCCATTGCTTTATCTCTGAATTTATCAACCTTAACAAACCATTGCGGTGTTGCTCTGTATATAACAGGGTGTTTACATCTCCAGCAGTGAGGGTAAGAGTGATTTATTTCGTTTTGGTGAACTAAAGCTTTCACCCCTTCAAGCATATCAATTACCATGTCATTACCTTTATAATAAGGAACACCGACAAGTTCAGGAATATTGACTTCTTCCTTCCAGCATCCTGAAGCGTCAAGCGGAGAAAAGACTTCTATTCCGTATTTGCAGCCTACTTCGTAGTCTTCTAAACCGTGTCCCGGAGCGGTATGAACTAAACCTGTACCGGCATCTAATGTAACGTGTTCACCTAATATAATTTTTGATTTTCTGTTTACAAGCGGATGATAAACTTCCATAAGTTCAAACTCTTGTCCTATAGCAGTATCAAGAAGTTTAATCTCGTTTTCATCCCATCCTGCATCTTCAATAAATCTTCCTAATAAATCTTGCGCAACAACATAAATATCGCCCTTATATTCAAAAAGTTGGTAATCAAATTTTGGATTCATTGATATAGCAACATTTGAAGGAATCGTCCAAGGTGTTGTTGTCCAAATTATTGCATAAACAGATTTTGTATTCTCAGGAATAATTCTTAAATTAATTCTTTCTGTTGAATCTTCATCAAACTCAAATCTTACATAAATAGATTTTGAAGAAATATCAGCGTATTCAACTTCTGCCTCAGCTAATGCAGTTTCACATGAAGCACACCAATATACAGGTTTTAACCCTTTTTCAATATACCCTTTTTTGTACATTTCTCCGAATACTCTTACTTGTTCAGCTTCATATTCAGGCTTAATTGTAAGATAAGGATTTTCCCAGTTGCCCAAAACGCCTAATCTTCTGAAAGCGGCTTCTTGACCTTGAAGGCTTTTTGCGGCATACTCTCTGCATTTTGCTCTAAGTTCACCTTCCGTAATAGCGTGACGTCCGCCTTTAATATTTTTAACAACGGCATTTTCTATCGGAAGTCCGTGAGCATCATACCCCGGAACGTATGGTGCATAAAATCCGTTCATTGATTTATATTTAATAATAATATCTTTCAAGATCTTGTTTAAAGCAGTACCAACGTGGATTTTATCGGAACTCAAATACGGAGGCCCGTCATGTAAAACAAACGAATTTGTTTTATCTTTATTCTCATTAATCTTTTGATAAATATTATTTTCTTCCCAAAACTTTTGAGTTTGAGGTTCTTTGTTAATAGCGTTTGCTCTCATTTCCAATGTTGTTTGAGGCAGGTTTAATGTTTCTTTATATTCCATGTCCTTCTCCGTTATTTGTATCCTTGTAATCCTCTATATTTGAAACTGTTGCCAGTTTTAAGCTTCTTCCTTTTATAAAATCACTCATTTTGTAATAATCAAACTGATTTTCCCATCTTGCAATAACTACCGTCGCAACGCAATTTCCTATTAAGTTTACCGTTGTTCTTCCCATATCTAATATTTGGTCAATCCCGAGAAGAATTGCAACGCCTAAAATCGGAATACCAAAACTTGTAAGTGTTCCTGCAAGCACAATCAAAGCAACTCTCGGAACACCTGCAATACCTTTACTTGTCAACATTAATGCAAACATTATCACAAGCTGCTGTTCAATAGTTAGCGGATGTCCGACAATTTGAGTCGAAAATATTACTGCCATTGCAAGATATAGAGTTGAGCCGTCAAGATTAAATGTATATCCGGTGGGCATAACAAATCCGACAATTGATTTTGGCACACCGAAATCCTCCATTATCTGCATAGCCTTTGGCAGAGCAGCTTCCGAACTTGCAGTAGTAAACGCCAGAAGTGCAGGCTCTTGTAATGCTTTAATCAATGCTCTGACGGATATTCTTACTATCTTACATGCCACAAACAACACAAACAGTACAAATGCTGCAAGTGCAACATATAATGATAATATTATTTTCCCGTAATTAAATAAAATATGAATGCCGTTAGAACCTACTGTATAGGCAATAGCTCCAAAAATTCCCACAGGAGCAAAATACATTACGTATTCGGTGAATTTAAACATTATCGAAGCAAGAGAATTCAAAAAATCAGTAACAGGCTTTGCCTTTTCTCCGACCGCAACAATAGCCAGTGCAAAGAAAATACAAAATACTACAATCTGTAAAAGATTTCCTTCCGACATTGATTGAAAAATGCTTGTAGGAAAAAGTCCTAATATTAATTCCCCAAATGAATTATGGTGAGTAGTTGCTGCTGATTGAACAATACTGTTCAACCCTGTATGAGCAGTAGAGATACTTACCATCCCTATGCCTGGCTTAAATAAATTTGCAAACCCTAACCCGATAAACAAAGCAATTGTCGTAACCACTTCAAAATATGCTATTGTTTTTATCCCAAGTCTTCCAAGACTTTTTACGTCACCGTGTCCGGCTATGCCTACTACAAGTGTTGCGAATAACAAAGGCGCTATAATCATCTTAACCATTCGCAAAAATATTTCAGCTAAAACGTGAAGTTTTACTGCAAAATCAGGAAATACCCAGCCGGTAATAATTCCCAATAATAAAGCCGAAAAAATTGCTAATGTAAGTTTTGATTGTTTCAAAATCTTTTCCCTTCGTTATTTTATTATATTACAAACAAAAGATTTTTAACAATTTAAACAGCAAAAACGCAGATAATTTAATTATCCTTTTACTTACCTTAATTCCAAGAGAGGAAATATCGTATAATAACCCAAAAGGCGGATGCGATAATACACCTCCGCCTTTTGTGTTAAATTCTTTTATCTAGCCTTTTACTTCAGCTAAATATTTTTGCATAGCTTCTTGTGATATCTCAGCTGTATCTTCAAGCAAAGTTCCTACAACCGCTTCTGATTGCTGCTGCATTTTAAGCAGTTTAACCTGATACATTGCTTCAGTTTCTTCTACTTTTGCCTGTTGATTAATATAATCGTTAATCTGAGATGTTGTACCTGTGATTTCCATAACTCTGTCCTTCTTACTTCCTGTGATAAATGTACATTAATATGATAACATATATTATATATTATTTCAATACATATTGTATGCTTAAATATATGTAAACCCCTTATTCTCAGATTAGGGGTTTACATATGTTTGTTTTTATTTGTTTTACTTAAAATTTGCTTGAATGAATTTTAAGATTTGTGTATTTGCGTTTGGTACATTTACTTTATTTACATTGAATGATTTAGCATCAATATGCACTGTTGTTGACTTTTTATTTTTAACTGTAGTAACATCAGCACTTACTACATTTCCTTTTTCATCTTTTACAAATGAAATTTTATTACCAAACTTATCTTGTACAGTAAACGGTGTTACATTGTTTTCAGTTTTACCTGCTTGAGGTTTAAACTTCTTGCCGTCTATCGGATTTGCAAATGATGCAACAGTGCTCATTGCGGTTAATACTGCAGGTCTTTGATTACTTTGTGAAACTTTAACGGATTCTGCATTTATTTGTTTTTGATTAACATTTCTTTTATGTTTCATTAACTCTTTCATTTTTGCAATAGTTTGCTCAACAGTCATAGTATCAGTATTGCCATTAAATCCAAGTTTGTTCTTCAAAGCTACTTTTAATGTATTTGGAGAAACTAAATCTTTAACTGCTTCTAACAGTGTCGGATCATTATCTGTAAGATATGGGAATTGTTCCGGTTTAACAGCACGGAATTTTGTTTTTACGCCTTCTTCATTGTCCTCTTTTACGAATGTTCGTAATTCTTTTGCTGCATCTTCTGCTGCTTTTGCATTGACTTTTATTGCATCAGTCTTTGGTGTATTAACTTTTGCAGGAATCTTTACAAAACCTTGTAATTTTGCTTCGTCACCAGCTTTTTCTTTTCCTCGTTGAACTTGGATTGTTTGATTTCCGTATTTAGTTTCAACAGGATGAGCTGACGCAAACTTCTTTACTTCCGCAATCATTTGTTCTGTTGACATTCCATCAGTTTTTATAGCACTTCCGATACTTTTTAAAATGCCTTTTACTAATTCTTTTTTCTCTTTTGCTGATAAATCATCACCGTATTTATCCAGCATTTTTTCTATAAATTGAGGTTCTTTTTGCAAAACATACGCTATATTCTTAGCATTTAATTGAGCAAAAGTTGTACCAATACTATATTTAGGGTCTCTAAAATTAACAAAACTTTTGTCAGGATTTGTATTATCGATAATCTTAGATGCTTGATCTGCATATTTTCTAACTTGAGCATCGTGTTCAGCCATCTTTTTTGATGTTGCTTTTGGAGATGGTGTAATTACTTTTTGTTTGTAATTATCGTTTTCTGCCGGCGGATTTGGAGCAACCGGTTGTTGTTTTTGCGATTTTGCTTCTTTTTTAGGAGGAACAGGAGATGCAGTTCCGTTCAGCCATCTTTGTACAATATCTACTTCATTTTGATTATCAACTCTGCGAGCATAAGTCATAATCGATTTCGTTGCATTAGCAACTGAAATATTATAGTCAACTTTTCCATGTTTCTTAACACCTGTTTTAGCAACAAATTCGTCCCATACTTCTTTACAAATTGTGCCTTTAGGTACACCAGCCTTTTTGTTTCTGGAATCGTTTACTAATTTTTCAGCTTGTTGGCGTGCAAGAGATGCTAAACTAACTTGTTCTACCATAAAATGCTCCTTTCTAATCGAGGTTTATAATTTTACTTACTTACTTATTTATTTATTTATTTATATACTTTCTTTTTATCGGCATATTTTTCAAAAACTTTAATATTTTTGAAAAATCGTTACAATTATTTACAATTAAAATGCAGTCTGCCGATGAAAATACGCTAAATAATCGGATAGTTGAGTAATGCAGAAAAATATGAATAGCTAATAAGTGATATATGTTTAATAAAATAAGTAAATTTTAAAGGTTTATATAAATGCAAAAAAAAGGAGGAATAAATTTACCCCTCCCTTGGAATTAAGAATAGCTGGAAGTATGAAAAAGATTTAATAATTATATTTAACTCAAAATTTAATAATAAAACTATTCTCTGATTGGATAATTTGTATATTAAAGCAATAAGGCATGCGGGCAATAAGAAAATATGAATAAATATAGAACAAGCTTAATACCATCTTTTTTATAGCTTGTACGTCTTTTCTTAATATATATTTACCCCTTTATATACAAAATATGAAATATATGATATGATGTTGTTAGTAGTAGATAATAAATTTTTGAAGATATATGCGATAGAGAAGATTATTAAGAGAAAATTAATAGTTGTCGGGTAGGTTATATGTACCCGAACATCGTGTATATATAAAAAAATAGAAAGAAAAAGGTGCCGCATGAACGGATTGCTCACAGCTGCAATAGTCGTGACCGTAATTTTGGTTGCTGTTATTGTTGTACTTGGTTTGAAGTATAGAGATCTTCGAACCCAAACTGAAATTGCAAAAAAAGACTTGCAAGAACGTGAATCTATTATGCAAAAAGAAGCTTTAATAAAAGCAAAAGAAGCTTTGCATAATGAAAGAGAACAATTAAATGAAGATGAAAGAGAGCGCAGAAGAGAATTTGCTCAGATAGAAAACAAATTAAGCAAGCGTGAAGATGTGCTTGAAAACAAAATTCAAGAAGTAACAGATAAAGAAGCTGAACTTGACAAGATGAAGGATCAGCTTATAGAAAAAGAAGATTTTTTGGCAGAGATTGTGCAAAAGCAAACTGTTGAACTTGAAAGAATAGCAGGTTTGAGTGCAGAAGATGCAAAAAGAATGCTTATGGAACAGTTAAAGAGTGATTTAGCACAAGAACAAATGCAATTAATTCGTGAAAATGAAGCAAAAATAAGGGAAGATGCTCTTGAAAAATCAAAAGAGATACTTTCTACAACAATGCAAAGATGTATGATTGAACAGGTTGTTGAATCAACAGTATCGGTTGTATCACTTCCTAACGATGAAATGAAAGGAAGAATTATCGGTAGAGAAGGTAGAAATATAAGAACATTGGAAACTCTAACAGGTGTTGATTTGATTATTGATGATACACCTGAAGCCGTAGTACTTTCTTCCTTTGACCCGGTAAGACGTGAAATTGCAAAATTAGCGTTGGAAAAACTTATTCAAGACGGTCGTATTCACCCGGTAAGGATTGAAGAAACCGTTGAGAAAGCAAGAGAAGAAGTCGAAAAGAAAATAATGAAAGAGGGCGAAAATGCCGCAGTTGATATGGGCATTATGGGCTTAAATAAAGAGCTTATAAAAAATCTCGGAAGATTGTATTACAGAACAAGTTACGGTCAAAATGTGCTTAAACATTCTCTTGAAGTCGGTCATATTGCAGGAATGCTGGCAGCAGAGCTCGGGGCAAATGTATATGTAGCAAAACGTGCAGGACTTTTGCACGATATAGGTAAAGCTGTTGACCAGACTCAAGAGGGTACACATATACAGCTGGGTGTAGAGCTTGCTTCCCGTTACGGTGAAAAACAGGAAATAATACATGCAATTGAGGCTCATCATGATGACGTCACTGCTAACACAATAGAAGCAGTTTTGGTGAAGTTAGCGGATGCAATATCTGCCGGTCGTCCGGGAGCAAGACGTGATACATTGGAAATCTATATTAAGAGATTACAGAAAATAGAAGAAATAGTTAACAGTTATGAAGGTATAAAACAATCATTTGCAGTTCAAGCAGGTCGTGAAGTTCGTGTAATTGTTCAATCTGAAATGTTTGATGATTTAGCTTCACAAAAACTTGCAAGAGATATTGCAAAGAAAATTGAAGATGAACTTGATTATCCGGGACAAATTAAAGTTACGGTAGTAAGAGAGTTCAGAACAACTGAGATTGCTAAATAAATGAAAGGCATTAGGGCACTAAGACACTAGGGCATTAAGAGGCGATAAAAATTTATGAGAAATATTTTATATACAATATTAAAAATAAAATCAATAAAATTGAATTGCCTTATTGCCTTGCAAACTTATTGCCTTTAATAAGATATGGATACAATGAAAATAATATTCTTAGGTGACATAACCGGCAGGCAAGGGCGCACTGCCGTTATGTCGTATATCGATTCTTTAGAAAATAAGCCTGATTTTGTTATTGCTAATATAGAAAACGCATCTCACGGATTTGGATTGACTAAGAAAAATTATGAAGAATTATCTGCCGGCGGAATTAATTGCTTTACATCAGGAAATCATATATGGGATAAAAAAGATATTTATGAATATATTGATGATGCTAAGAATTTAGTTCGTCCTATTAATTATCCTTTAGGAACAAAGGGAAAAGGCTCGCAAGTTTTTGATATATGCGGTCAAAAACTTGCTGTAATAAATGCTCTTGGAAGAGTGTTTATGCCTCCTATTGATTCCCCTTGGCAAGTTGTCACGAAAGAGATAGAAAAATTAAAAAATGAAGGTGTAGAACATATAATTATAGATTTTCATGCGGAAGCGACTGCAGAAAAGATTTGTTTTGCCAAATATTTAGCGCATACTTATAATACGGACGAAAAAGCTTTAATAAAAGGCTTTTTCGGGACGCATACTCACGTTCAAACAGCTGATGAGCAAATTTATGAAGGCATGGCATATATAACTGATGCAGGATTTTGCGGAGCTGTAGACAGTGTCATAGGAATGGAATTTGAAACTTCTTTGAGAAGATTGTCAACGAGTCTTCCTGAACGGTACGAAATTTCAGAAAATCCTATCACCCAAATCAATGGTGTTGAAGTACTTATTGATAGCACTTGTGCAACACAAATAAAAAGAATTAATGTTACAGTAAATAATAAAAAAGAAAGTGATGGGGTAAATGATGAATGAAAAAAATTTCATAATTCCTATTAAGGAGGTGTGTTATGAAAGGTGATTTTCATATACATACCTACTATTCTGACGGTGTATTTTCTCCGGAAAAAATCGTTGATTTAGCAGTGGAAGCCGGTCTGGAAGTTATAGCACTTACAGATCATGATAATGTTTTGTCATATGGTGTTGCTCAGGAATACATTAATTCTAAAAATATTAATTTAAAATTGATTCCCGGCATAGAGGTTAATACTTTATATAAAGACTATGAAGTGCATATTTTGGGATATTTTCCTGATGCATCAAAGCCTGACTTTAAATCAATGTTAAAGACTCAACAGCAGGCACGTATAAAACAAACAAAAGAGATTTTAAGACTTCTTGCCAAAAAGGAAGGTATCAGAATCAATTTTGAAGATGTAAAAGATATGGTTGCAGAAGGCGGAAGTATAGGCCGTCCTCATATAGCAAAAGCTATTACAAATGTTGGCGGTACAACTAATGTAATGGAAGCTTACAGCAAATATATCCATAAAGACTCACCTGTTTATATTGAACGTAAAACAGTTTCTCCGTTTGACGCGGTAGAGATTATTTATGATTCAGGCGGAATTCCGGTAATAGCACATCCTTACGATATTGATATTGCAGAAAAACTGATTAAAGATTTAATGAATTGCGGACTAAGAGGAATTGAGGCTTATCATAGAAAACACTCTCCAGCAATTGTTGAATATTTTTCATCCATGGCGGAAAACCTCGGTTTAATTGTAACCGGCGGTTCTGATTTCCATGCTCCAAATATTATGAACGGACAAATAATCCTTGGTAAGAATTTTGTACCGGAATGGATATATGATGGGCTTATAAAAGAAAAGAAGAATATTGATATGGCTTGAAGTAAGTGACGAAGTGACAAGGTGACGGATTGAATAAGTGAATTTTGGAATTTTACAAAATAAAAAGGAAGAAAATATGAAATTAAAAATGAAAAAAACAAATTTTATAAAAAACAAATTTAATACTCACTTAATCACTTCGTCACACCATCACTTCGTTACTTATAAAAGCGGTTTTACGATTGTCGAAGTTTCAATTCTTTTTGTAATCTTTCTTATTGTTGCATTTTTGGTTGCGCCTTTATCATTGGATGACACAATGCAAGCTAAGAATGCTTCAAGGTGGAGAAATGTGCAGAGTGATTTCTTGAATATTTTTTATTCAATAAATACTCAGAAAGATGATGAAAATTATAATTTCGTTCAGACTTTTAATTCTGTAATGAATGGTGAAATAAAATCCGATATGGAATCTTATAAAATCACATATTTAAATGGGACATACCCAAGCGGAGAATACCGATTTACAGATTTTAAGCAAACGTATTCGAATGCTACTGTTTCTTACCGATTATATGATGCACCGCAAACCGGAGCATTAGGCGTATTAATGTATGATGTTAACGGTCAGGTAGGTCCAAATGTATGGGGAAAAGATGTTTTCGGGTATAACATTTATCCTGACAGGTTTGAGCCGTTTTGTAAAAATGATTCAATAGCATCTCAAAAACAAGATTGCTCAAAAACAGGAAGCGGATTGTGTTGTTCAAATTATTTCTTAATCGGAGGAAGCTTTAATTAATGACTAATATATGTGTATTTGCTTCATCATCAAATAATTTAGAGGAAACTTTTTATAAAGATGCATCTGAACTGGGCCGATTGATGGGGCAAAATGACATGAATATTGTATACGGCGGAAGCCGTTTGGGGATGATGTATGCTTGTGCATCCCAAGTTAAGGCTAACGGAGGAAAAATAATCGGTGTTATGCCTCAACGCCTTTATGATATGTGCGGAAATGCTGAGGATTGCGATGAGTTTATTCTTACATCAGGTATGCGTGAAAGAAAGGCAAAAATGGACGAGATCTCGGAAGGTGTAATTGCTCTGGCAGGCGGTTTTGGTACTTTAGAAGAAATCTCTGAGATGATAGTTCAAAAGCAGCTCGGATATAATAAAAAACCAATTGTATTTTTAAATACTAATGGGTTTTACGATAATTTGATAAAATTTTTTGACGATATTATAGAAAATAAATTTGCAAAGTCAGGGACAGAAGAACTGTATTATATAGCCCAAAATCCAAAGGATGCAATAAAATATATAAAAGAATACAATGAACAAAAGCTTGTATTTTCAGGCAAGTTTTGATGTTAATGAGTAAGTGGGTAAATCGAATTTATACCACCTTTCTCTATGTTCATTGTTATGATTACCCTCTCCCGAATTTCTAACATTTGAGCTTCGCTCTAATGTTAGAAATTCGGCCCTCTCCGCCTTGAGAGGTTTAGTCTGCAGACTTTGCTTCCTTTCTTTTTTTACTTTACTAAACAAAAAATTATATTCAAAGTAAATTCCGGAAAATAATATTTATAAAAAAGGGCAGACCAGAGTTAAAAATAACTCTGCTGCCGATAATATTATAAAATATAATACATAGAATCTCAACTCTAATGTGAACAAACGTATTTTGTGCTTGAACTTCTTGTATATTAATGTTAAAACTTAGATATATTAAGGAGTTTAAGAGATGAAGATATTGTTTGTAATCGATAAATTAGAGCTTAAATATTTTGAGTTTAATAATCTTGTAACTAATTTTTGGCTGATAAAAGGATTTTTGGATAGGGGAAATGAGGTATATATAACTACTAATCCGAATTTATCATTGAAGAAAGATATTCCTTATGCAAAGTGTTATGAAACGTTTGTTCAAGACGGAAATATTTTTTATAAAAATGTTCAAACGGAAAAACAAATAGATGATTTTGATTTGGTAATGTTCAGACCGGATCCTCCTGTTGATATTGATTATATTAATGCAACATATATTTTTGATTTTGTTAAGAAGGCGGAAGTTATCAATTCTCCGTCTGCAATTAGAGATTTTAACGAAAAACTGCACAGTGTTTATTTTAAAGAATACATGTCTGAGAATATAGTAACAGCTTCACTTAACGACATAGAAAAATTTTTATCAATCAATAAAGAGATTGTTTTGAAGCCTCTTAATCGTTGTTTTGGCTCAGGTGTAATGTACTTGTATGAAGGGGATCCGAATACGAGAACTATAATTAACACCATGACAAATAATGAAACTACGCTTGTAATGGTGCAAAAATATATACCGGAAGTTAAGCAAGGTGATGTAAGAGTTCTTACTTTGGGGGATAAAATTTTACCTTATACAATAAAAAAACTTCCGACAAAAGATGATTTTAAGTTTAATACACATAATGATGATTTTATAGCAGCTTCAGGCTTATCAAAATCTGAACTGGAGATGTTTACACCGGTTGCTAAAAAGCTTAATTCTATGGGGATAAAAATGGCAGGACTTGATGTTATAAACGGAAAAATAATAGAAGTAAATGTTACAAGCCCATGTTATTTCATAAAAGAGATTAATAATTTGTATAAAATACATCTGGAAGATGAGATTTGCGACTTTTTGTTGACTAAAAACTTGTTATCCTTATAAACATGGTGTATAATTCAATTAAATGGCGTATGTCAACGAGCTATACATTAAGGTATTATATAAGAAGAATTTTTAGAAGGAATATCAAATGAAAA
>CADBXV010000015.1 GCA_902798645.1 uncultured bacterium | reverse complement strand
CACTTCATTATGCCCCAAACCCCTTTAAGTTTTAATTTTTTGTCTTTTGCAATTTTAGTTTATTGAACACTGTAGGTCAGGTTTTACCTGACAATAACTTTTTACATCAAAATATACATTTTGATGTATTATCTCTTGAACACCCATAAATCTTTTTGGAACAAAACCAAAAACGGAATTAATTCAAGACGACCTGCAAGCATATCTATGATTAAAATGAGTTTTGTCCAAACAGTTAAATCCGCAAAACTTCCCAACGGCCCTATGATTTGTCCAAGCCCGGGTCCGATATTTCCGACTGCTGCAACAGAACCTACTACCGCAACAATTGTATCTTTTTCCAATATTGCTACTAAGAATGCCGATAAAACTATAAAAGCAAAATAAAATGAAACAAACATAAGTGTTTGATACAAAATTTCTTTAGGAACGATATAATTCCCGATTTTAATGTTGTATACGGCTTTCGGGTGTAAAATTTTCATCATTTCACTTTTCATAATTTTGAAAATTAAAAGCCACCTCGTTACTTTTAAACCACCGCCTGCTGAACTTGCACAGCTGCCAAACAGCATAATAGTGAAAAGAAGAATTTTGCTCGTATAATCCCATTTAGCAAAATCGACACTGCAAAAACCCGTAGATGATACAAGCGATGATATATTGAAAAATGAATGTACAAGGCTGTCAAAGAATGTGTAATGCATATTTGCAAATAGAGAGCATGAAAGAAGCAATGCAATTATTAAAACAACAGAAAAATATGTCTTGAACTCTTCATTTTTAAATAACAAAAACGGATTAAGTTTTGTCCAAGCGCTATATTGTAAATTAAAGTTAGCACCTGCAAAAAACATAAAAAAGGTAATAGTCCAGAGAATTTTATGCGAACAGCCTATTAAACTTGTTTGATTAGGTGAAAACCCTCCTCCGGAAAGTGATGATAAAGAATGACATAAAGAATCAAATCCGTTCATTCCAAAAGAGTTAAGTAATATAAACTCTACAAGAGTCAATCCTGCATAAATTTTCCACAAAGCAGCCGCTGTACTTTTAATACGTGGTGTAAATTTTTCTTCTGTAGGGCCCGGGGCTTCCGCAAAAAATAACTGCCTGCCTGCGATAGCAAATTGCGGAAGAACTGCAATAAATAAGACTATAATTCCCATACCGCCGAGCCATTGAGTGAATGACCTCCAGAAAATCAATGCGTGAGGATAGTCAAATGTTGTAAAAGCAGTTGCTCCTGTTGTAGTAATGCCTGAAAAAGACTCAAATAAAGCATTAATCGGTGTTATTCCAAAAAATAAATAAGGAATTGAAGCAAACAATCCGGCAAAAATCCACGAAAAAGTTACAACCGTTAAACCCTCTGATTTTTTTATGTCGTTTATTGATTTAATATTTTTTGCATTCGGCACGATTCTTTTAATAAAACTTGCGAGTATCATAATTGATACAGCTGCAATAATAAACGGATGGATTGCTGAATATTCTTTATACCACAGAGCTACTATTGCAGGAAAAATAAGCACTATGCTAAAGTACTTCATTACTAAACTAAAAGTGTATGCTAAATATGTAAGTCTCATTTATTTTCCGCAAACCATTTCCAATTTCTATCCAAAAAATTTTCTAATAATAGGAGCGTTAGTGCTTGTTGTAAAGACTATAATGCTGTCACCGCCCATAATTTCTGTTCCGCCGTTTGGAATTATAATTCTGTTTCTTCGTTGGACAACACCAAGAATAGCCTTAGCAGGCATTTTTAAATCCATTAGTTTTACAGTTGAAAAATTTTCATGTAATTCAATATTCAACACTTCTCCCTGACCCTGTTCCACCGTAGCAAGTATACCTATATTCGTGTCTTTGATGCTGTTTTTAATCTCATTAAGTGAAGCGGTTTTGGAAGATATTGCAATATCAATTCCGACCTGTTCAAAAAGTGCTATGTTTGTATCTTTGGAAACTCTTGATATAACTCTTGTTGCACCAAGATGCTTAAGTAATAACGAGCATAGCAAATTTTTTTCATCATTATTTGTAACGCTTACCACAACATCGGAAGATGAAATATCTTCTTCATTAAGAAGTTCTAAATCCGTTCCGTCTCCGTTTATTATCAAAACATTGTTTAATTCTTCAGCTAGATAATTGCATCTTTCGTCATCTTTTTCAATAATTTTTACTTTTAAGTTCAAGTTTTCCAAAGTTTTAGCAAGTTTTAGCCCTACATTTCCTCCGCCGATAATGGTTACATATTTTACAAATTCTTTTTCGTGGAAGAATTTTCCTGCAAGTATATTCAAAGAATGAGAAAGTCCCATAAATATAACTTTATCATCTTCCAAAAGTGTAGTTTCGCCGTTTGGAATAAACAATTCTCCTTCTCTGGTAATTCCGACAATAAGAGTATCTTTCGGGAATTCGCAATACTTAACCTGAGTATTTACAAGAGGAGAATACTTAGGAATTTTATATTCCAATAATCTTGCCCTGCCATCGGCAAAGTATTCTACGTCAAGAGCTTTTGCAACCGTAATTATTCGGAAAATTTCTTGCGTTAAGAGGTCTTCCGGCCAAATAACATTATCTATATAAAAGTCGCTGTTAAAATCGGCATCTTTTGTAATTGTTAATGAAGATTTGTATTCTTCTTTTCTGACAAAACAAAGAGTTTTTGCTCTGCTCAATCTTTTTACAGTTAAACATGCAACAATGTTTAATTCGTCAGAATGGTTGCAGGCTATAAATACATCCGTATCTTTTATTCCTGCTTGTTTTAGAATTTCTACACTTGAGGCATTTCCTGCAATAAAACCAACATCTAATTTATTAAAAGAGTCGACTTTGTTTTTTTCTTCATCTATTACTGTTATATCGTTATCGGTGTAAAACTCGTTTGCTATCATAAAGCCAATCTCATTTGCACCAAAAATTATTATTTTCATACGTTTATTTTAAGCAAAAACAGAACACTAAGTCAATTTGTAATGAAGTGAGTTTTATTAAAACCTCAGAACTGCCGAAATAGCAGATTAAGTTTTGCCTGACATGACAAATACTTGCCTGCATTTCCTACTATCTTCTATCCCTGTATATATTTAGTTGAAATATACATGTTTAGATATATCATTCCCGAAAGTATAAAATCCATTCCGGTGAGAATTCCCAAAAGCCAAAGTGCTGCAGAAGGAAGCATTATAATAACTATTATTCCGAATAAAAATTCCGGAACGATAAGGAAAAAACACATCCACCAAAAATTGAGTGTTTTCCTGGTTTGTATAGAAAATGAAGAAGAAGATATACTTTTTAGTATAAAATATACTCCTGCAAGCCCAAGAATAAGCATAATATCAAAAAAAGGAGCTGATATCAGCAATACACCGTCAATAAATAGAATAAGTCCAAGAATAATATCTAATATATAATGACGGGAAAAATTTCTTGTTAATATTGCGTTTATTACCTTATACCCGCCATAAGTAATAAAAGAAAAACACATCATAAAACCAAACGATATTATTGTAACTTTAGGCAGAATGAGCATACCAAGTCCCAAACACAATAATAATATGCTTTCTGTTAATATAAAACTTAAAAATCTGTTTTCTGACATAATAATTTTTCCTTTCAGGATTAATGATTACATGTCAGAAAATATTTTTTAATCGTAATGTGATTAAATTAAAAGAATAAGTAAAAAAGTATCTAAATTCTCAAACAAAAATTATTATAATCGGTTGAAAATTTACAAAAATGAGTTAAAATAAGAATACAGGCATGGGTGACGCTAACACCCATACCCGCAACTCTAATTAAAGAGCTAGGATGATGAGAACTAATACGATAACAAGTATTAGTTCTTTTTCGTTGATTTCAACTAACATTTCCACCTCCTTTCGTTTAGTTGAAATGCTTGTTAAAATCTTTTGCCTGTATTCTGTTTTGAATGTACAGAACTTATTGTATCAAATTTGGTGTAATAAGTCTATATATTTTCCAGTTTTAGTACTGCAAAATGGCGTTCTTTTGTGCCGTTTTCTTTACGATATGAATAAAATAAATCATTATTGCAAGAGGTGCAATACGGGCAGATATCAATATTTTTTAATCCGATTTCTTCTAGTTGGCGAGCATTAATATTTTTTAAATCAACATTTCTATTTTCATATAATCCGTCTTTATTTTTTACTGTAGAAAGCAGTGTATCCCGAACATCTTCACTAACTTCATAACAGCATTTTGAAATTGCAGGACCTATTACGGCAATTATATTTTCAGGTTGTGAACTATAATTCAAAACCATTTTAGCAACAGTTTTAACCCCTATCCTGCTTGCCGTTCCACGCCAGCCGGCATGGGATACTGCACCAATATTACGGATAGGATCATAAAAAATTAGCGGTGTACAGTCTGCAAAACGCAGATATATTGCGCAGTCAGCCTGATTTAAAATAAGTCCGTCAGTTTCGGGGTATTCTGTTCTTTCATCAACAGATTGTATGTTATCGCTGTGTGTTTGTTGAGGTTTAATTATGCGTGATGCAAAATTTTCTCCGAATATATCTGATTCATTTTCCGGCTTGTTATCAATTCTTGTTGTAAAAAAAGCCTTTACTTTGTCTTCATAGTTGTTCAAAAAATCACTTCTTAGTATTTTATGATTATTTATTTCATCAAAATAAAACATTATTTTTCTCCTTAAGTATTATTATATCAAAGATTAAGAGGGTTACACAAAAGTCAAAGTGTATATGTTACGTAATGCGATGACAAAAATTGTTTTTTCTTAACATTAGAGATAATAAAAAGAGAAACAAAAATGATAACAGAAAAAGTAGGTCAGGTTTTACCTGACAAAAACTTTTTGTCCCCATTTATAGGCTAAACCCTCTCTCTAACTCTTTCCCTTGGAGAGAGGATGCTCCAAAATTATCGAAAGTCTACTCTACTTCTATGCAAAGCAGTATAAAATTCTTCGCCCTTAACTGATACATGGCTCAGAATGACGAACGACTTTCCTCAAGAAATCCTTTAGGCTGAACGGATATTTTCCTCAAAATGACTACAACACGTCATTCTGAGGCAGAGGTAAATGATAAGACGAAGAATCTCATTAAATCCTGACTTTTCAGTCACCCTCTTCGTCTTTCCTGTCTATTATCACACACATAATTTAAACGTATTTTTTATGCTTCATTATCGCTTAAATATCGATAATCAAGTAAGCTTCCTTCATATTTATTATCATCACTTCCGTAGAACATAGATATGTTATTTATTGTTCTGTTTCTGTCCGCAACCTTTTGTTTTTCAACTTGAGAATTTACACCATATGCACTGATTTCCTGATTTGTAACCTTTCCGTCATGGTTTGAGTCAATGTCATCAAAATGGGCAAGTACTGTTTCTTGGAGGCTGTTTGTCATGCCGTTTGCAGTTCCCAGCGTCATAATTTGCTCTCTTGTTAAACCTTGTCTTGCCATATTGTTCATATATTCTTGAATTTCATCTGCGGATATTTTTCCGTCGCCGTTTTTATCAACGGCATTGAAGTTACTTGTAAGATATGATGCAAAAGTAGAACCGTAAGCTGTATTTGTTATATTTGTGTTTGACAGAGCTTTATTTAGATTTTCAATTGTAATGTTGTCTTGATATTGGTTTGATAACAATGAATAAGTGTTGGTTAACCCTGAACTTATTCCGGTAAAAAGAGATGATCCGTTAAGTCTTTTGCTGCCCATAAGATCTCCTTGTTTTATAGTTTCACATCTTCATATTAATAATACTTTTGCAAAAGTCAAACCTCTATATAGATGAAATTTTATGAATATTTTTATGCGGTAATTTGTCTTAAGACTTTTGCAGGAACACCGGCTACAATTGTATTTTCAGGAACATCTTTTGTTACAACAGAGTTGGCTCCGATAATTGCTCCGTCGCCGATGGTTATTCCTTGTAGGATTGTTGCGTTTGAGCCAATCCAAACATTATTTCCTATTTTGATAGGTTTTGGATAAATGTATTGCCGCTTGTCCGGACGTTCATCGTGGTTGAGTGTTGCCAAAGTTACGTTGTGTCCTATTAATACGTTATTGCCGATAATAATTCCGCCTTGATCTTGGAATTTGCAGCAAGCATTAATAAAAACATTTTTCCCTAATGTGATATTTTTCCCGCAGTCTGTGTAAAACGGAGGAAAAAGCCTAAAAGATTTATCAACATTTTTTCCGGTAAGTTTAGAAAACAACTTAACAATTTCATTTGGTTTATGATATTTGTTGTTAATTTTCATAGTAATTTTGAGTGCTTCCTGACTCAAATCATTAAATATTTTGAGCATTTCTTCCGTAACAATCTCTCCGCTTGACATATGCTCATAAAATTTGTTTAATGTATTTTTTTTAGTCATAAATATTTTTACCCCTCTTTTTGTATTATATCAAAAAGGGGGGTAAAAGTTCCGTTAATTGATTAAAATTGCTCATATAGTTCATTTATTTGTTCAGTGTATTCTGTTCTTTTTTGTATTAAACCTTGAATTGTTTGATTCAAAGAATCTTAAACGATTAGAACTTTGACTTTTTTGTAACCCTAAAAATCAAAAAAATAATATTAATAATTAATTCTTATAACTGTTTGCCGTTTCTTTTATGTAATAAAATAACCCTGTTAAAATATTAAAAATATCCTCAAAACTCAGATAATTTGTATTTACGAGCATTATTGATTTTCCGTCTGTACTTGATTTCGGTGCTACTGTAAATTTAATTTTCTTAGAAATTTCTTTGTCCAAACCTTGACGAATTATATTCCACTCATAAGGTGTAAACGGTGTATAAATTCTTATATCTGAACCTGTTTCCCTAATTATGGTAATTCCGCAATCAGTTGCAGTCAGACGAATTTTTATCAGCTTAATAAGGTTTTCAACTTCTTCAGGAATTCTTGAAAATCTGTCTTTCCACTCTGAAACAATATAATTAAGTTCTGTTTCATTTTTAACATCACTTAAGCGTTTGTATTCAATCATTTTTTGTTCAGTCGAACCAACCCACTCATCAGGAATATACGCTGTTACATTAATATCAACTATTGTCGGCTTTTTAGCTTTTATCCCTTCGCCCTTCAACTCGTTAACCGTTTCTTCAAGAAGTTCACAATACGTATCAAATCCGACATTAATCATATGTCCGTGCTGTTTAGTCCCAAGAATATTTCCAACACCCCTTATCTCAACATCCCGCATGGCTATTCTGTATCCGCTTCCGAGCGTAGTAAATTCTTTTATGGCTTTTAGTCTTTCTTTCGCTTCATCAGATAATTCTTTATTTTTCTTATATAAACAATAACAATATGCTTGTTTTTCACTTCTTCCCACACGGCCTCTAAGCTGGTACATTTGGGCTAATCCTAATTTATCCGATTCGTGGATAATAATTGTATTAGCGTTTGGTATATCAAGTCCGTTTTCTATAATCGTTGTACAGAGTAAAATATCGTATTCGTGATTATCAAATCCGACAATAACATCTTCCAGCTGTTTTTCGCTCAACTGCCCATGCCCGACAGCTATTCTTGCGTGAGGGACAAGTTTTTGGAGTTCAAGTTTGAATTCTTCAATTGTTTCAACCCTGTTATAAAGATAAAATACCTGCCCATCCCTATCTAATTCATTTGTTATAGCGTTTTTTACCGTTTGTTCATTGTATTCACCCACGTAAGTTTTAATCGGTAAACGGTTTTGAGGAGGAGTATTGATAACAGAAATATCCTTAATTCCGGATAGTGACATATAAAGTGTTCTCGGAATAGGTGTTGCTGACATTGAAATTATATCAATATTTTCTCTGAATTCTTTTAATTTTTCCTTATGTCTTACACCAAATCTGTGTTCTTCATCAATTACAAGCAAGCCTAAATCCTTAAACACAACTTTATCCTGCAAAAGTGCGTGCGTAGCGATAACAACGTCACATTTTCCTGTTGCAAGATTTTTCAAAGTTTCATTTCTTTCTTTTGTGGAACGAAAACGGCAAAGAAGTTCAACATCAATCCCAAACGGTTTAAATCGGTCATTAATTGTTTGGTAATGCTGTAAAGCAAGAACTGTTGTCGGAACAATTACGGCAACTTGTTTAAGCGAAGTAACAGCCTTAAACATAGCTCTCATTGCAACTTCCGTTTTCCCAAACCCTACATCTCCGCATACAAGTCTATCCATAGGATTAGAGCTTTCCATATCTTCTTTTATTTGATTGATAGCCTTTAATTGATCAGGTGTTTCTATATATTCAAACGTGTCTTCCATCTCTGATTGCAATGGACTGTCAGGTGCAAATGCAATACCTTCCTTCATTTTTCTTCTTGCATACAAGCGAAGTAAATCATAGGCAATTGCTTCAACAGCTTTCTTAACCTTTTGTTTTACCCCTTCCCAATCGCTTCCGCCCATTCTGGAAAGCTTAGGCTTAATCTGTCCTGAGCCTCTATAACGGCAAAGCATATTTATTTGCTCCGCCGGTATGTGAAGTTTGTCTTTATTTGCATATTCAATCGTTAAATAATCTTTCAGCTGTCCGTCAAGTTCTTGTTTGGTTAGCCCTTTATAAATTCCGACACCATGAACTGAATGAACAACATACTCTCCTTCCTGAATATCGTTAATATTTTCAATGTATTCGGCTTTTTCTTTATAATGTCGTTTACGATTTGAAGGTATTTCTTTTTGTCGTTTATTAAATAACTCTCTGTCAGTTAACAAAATAATTTTGCCGTCGGGAATTATCGTACCTTGAGAAGTTACATTTTTTATAAAATCAATGTCAAAAATTCCAAAGGATGAAAGAACTTCTTTTACACGTTCCTGAAAATCGGTAGCAATAGTAATTTGATATCCTTTATGCTCTTTTAAAAATCGAGAAACCGCATCCATATCTGCATCAAAAATTTGAATATTTCTTGCATCGATATCAATAACTTCATTACTTTCATCAGATAAAAAGTTGTTCATGCAGATTTTTTGAAAACCGGCTGTTTGTTGAATGAAATCTTCTAAGGAATAGTGGTTTGGAGCATGTGTTCCCCCGCCCCTTGAGTGAGGGGGTTGGGGGGTGGGGTTTATAATCTGTTCCGTCTTTAACGCTTCATTATAATTATTATCAAAGGTTTCCGAAATCAAACCGTATTTTGATGTTACTTCTGCTTCCTCGTCAAAAACAACAATATAATCCTTAAGATAATCAAAAATGCTTACTAAGTTATTATTGAAAAAAGATTGATATACATTTATTCCCTCAAAATAACCCTCCTCCTCCTCAACTTTTTCTTTTAAAGAAGACGGAAACTCTTTTGGTAATTTTTGAGGTAAAACAAATTTGTATAATGGTTTTATATTTACATTAACCGCTTTTTCTACAGATTTCTGTGTTTCGTTATCAAAATACCTGATATCAACAACTTCATCACCCCAAAACTCAATTCTCACAGGATTTTCTTCCAAAGTATAAACATCGGCTATATCACCCCGAATAGAAAATTCTCCTATATCAGATACCATGGTAGAGCGATTGTAACCGAGTCTTAAAAGCTTGTCCAACAATACTTTTTGTTCAATGCTGTCACCGATTTTTACAGTAAATGAATTAATATCAAAGAAAGAATCTTGCGGAAACTTTTCCAACAGCGATTTTACCGGTGAGATAACTATATCAGGGCGATTTAACAGAATATTTATTTGCTTTTGATAGTCATATAAATTAGTATTCACCCCTTCATAAGGCGAAACATTTTGGTAAGGTAGAGTCATCGCCTCAAGCTCAAAAAGCCTTTCTAAGTCAGCAGAATACCTGAGAGCAGACTGTTCTGTTGATGTTATAAACAGAATTTTTTTATTTGACAGTTTTTTTATGTATTTGATAAGCAAAAGACGCGAAAAAGTTGTAAGTCCGGTAAATGTAAATGACTTACCAAGTTTTATGTTCCGTGCCAATGTATCAAAAAAACCGCTTTTTTCCAGTTTCATAAACACTATTATAACACGAGTCAGAATTAATACTATTGCAAGATAAAACAAGTTTTTGTCAGGCGGTGTATAACCTGCAACTGTCTTCTTTACCTGAATTAAAAAACATATTAAGCAGAAAATACAATATGCTCTCTTATTTATTTAAAATATTCTTTTAACAACTCAATATTTGTTTGATTTTTTTCTACAGTTGAAATAACTTTGATTCCGGTTAAGTATTCTACTTGTTTTAAGTTGTCCTGATGCATAAAACTATCAGGTTTAAAGTTATTTAGGATAATTCCTTCAATATCAATATTATTTTGTCGTGCATATTCGACAGTCAAAAGTATTGAATTTATCGTTCCTAAACCTCCGTCTGCAACGATTATGATACTTAACCCCAAATCTTTTATTAAATCTTTCATCAGGTATTTTTCATTATTTTGAAGTCTTAAAGGACACGTAATTCCGCCTGCACCTTCAACTAAAAGATATTCATATTGTTTTTGTTTTATTTCAAAATCATTTTTTATTTTGTTAATGTCTATAACCTCTCCTGCTCTTTTAGAAGCAAGATGAGGAGAAACAGCTTCTTTCCACCAATATGAAACGCACTCATCCGCCTTAATAGGAATTTTTGCGGTATTAACAACATAGTTGCAGTCGCTTTCGATTAATTTTCCGTTTTTTTCTTCAACACCTGATAAAACAGGTTTAAAATATCCGCAATTAAATCCTGCCTCTCGCATTTTTTTTATTATTAATGCCGAGATATATGTTTTTCCGATATCAGTTCCTGTTGCTGTTATAAAAATATTTCTGCTCATATTTTTATATTACATCAAAAAGATTGTTTATATATACTTTACAAGTGTACAGATTAATAGTATTATTTAGTTAGAATCGGAGGAGACTTTGGCTGAGAAGTTTAAAATTATAGGCGGTGAAACATTAAAAGGCGAAGTATCAATAGGCGGTGCTAAGAATGCTGTTTTAAAACTTTTAGCAGCGACTATTTTAGTAAAAGGTTCAACAAAAATATATAATGTTCCCCGACTTACAGACGTTGAGATTATGCTTAATGTACTGTCGGATTTGGGAGCAAGCTGCGTTTACGATAAAGAAGAAAAATCAGTCGTTGTAAATGCTTCTAATATCTCATCAATTACTGCAAAATACGAACTTGTCAGCAAAATGAGAGCATCTTTTATAATCTTAGGTGCGCTTATGTCACGTTGTCGTGAAGCAATTGTTGCTCTTCCGGGAGGCTGTGCAATCGGAGAAAGAAGAGTTGACTTTCATATAAAAGGTTTAGAAGCTCTCGGTGCTAAGATTAAGATAGAAAACGGTTATGTTCACGCAAAAGCATCAAAACTCGTCGGAACAGACATTTATCTTGATATTCCTTCTGTTGGCGCAACAGAAAACTTGATGCTTGCATCCGTTACGGCTGAAGGAGCTACAAGAATTCAAAATGCTGCACAAGAGCCTGAAATTGTTGATTTGGCAAACTTTTTGAATGCTCTCGGTGCTGATATATCAGGAGCAGGAACTTCTGAGATTGTAATTAACGGTGTTAAACAAGATAGCTTACACCCGACTGAATATACGACTATTCCTGACAGAATTGAAGCAGGCTCTTTTATGGCAGCAGTCGTTGCTACAAAAGGAAAAGCCGTTATTAAAAATGTTTATCCTGCTCACCTTACATTTTTTAACGATAAATTAATAAAAATGGGTGCAAGTATTAAACTGGTTGAGCCTACTACAATTGAGGTCAGCTGTAAAAACAGGCTTAACTCAATAAACTTTGTAACTCAACCTTATCCGGGTTTCCCGACTGATTTACAAGCAATAGCAATGACACTTCTTACAACTGCTAACGGTGTCGGAATTATTACGGAAAGTTTGTATGAAAACAGATTTATGCAGGTGCCTGATCTTAGAAGAATGGGAGCAGACATACACCAAGACAGAAATCACGCTATTGTAAAAGGTGTAAAAAATCTTACCGGAGCTACAGTTGCAGCAAGCGATTTGAGAGCCGGCGCAGCACTTGTTATTGCCGGACTTATGGCAAGCGGAGAAACAATTGTTGAAAAACTTCATCATATCGATAGAGGATATGAAGAATTTGAAAATAAGCTTACAGCTCTGGGAGCAAAAATTAAAAGATTTGATGATACTGAAACTAATGCTTCACAAAATCCAAGCATTGTAAATATAAGGGGGATATTGTAGTGGCAACGTATAAGAGATGGTATGACCATGACCCTAAATTATTAGAAGTTATAGAATTGTTAAAAAATTATCAGGATGAACTTAGAGAGCATGCTGTAGTTTTTTTGGATAAATTGGAAGAAAAAGTATCCAAAGATGCTTTGGATAGATTTTATGATCTTGTAAAACCGGTTAATGGTGCAAGATGGTACGATAAAGATCCGATTATATCCAAAACTGTTGAAATTTTACGTGTTGTTCCGCCTGAAGTCCAATATGCATGCGCAGAAAGATTTATTAATGCCCTAAAAAGTATGGGAATAGAGTACGAAAGCCCTAATGCTTAGCGAAAATAGTTGATTTTTTTCAGGCAAAACGAAATTGACTCGGGGTTTTATCTTATTATTTACCCAAGTATTTCTCCGCCTCGTTTACCTAGATAAATTTGTACGGTTCAGGAATTTTTAGCTCTTTATTTCCTGCAATTGCGCAGAGATTAATTATTATTATTATCACATTCAAAATCATTAGTAACGGCGCAACTATAAACCCAACTATCCAACCGATAATAGGTATCAAGAACAATAGTGAAATCAAAAACAAAAGCAATTCAAAATTGAATAATGCTTTTGCTATATTATATGTACTTTCGCTTATATAATCCTTTGGAATAAAAACTACTATTAATGACGGAAAAAATATAAAAAATATAGTTGATATAAACATTGCAATTGTTATCAATCTGTCTCTGTCGTCTTTAAATGTAGGTACAAATTTGTTCATCATACTTCTCCTATTTATAAATATAGAATATTGTTTTTTGCTTAAATTGTCAATTATAAATTTTACCCTCAACATTACCTTTGTTTTTTCATTTATTTTTCGATGAATTAAACTTATTAAAAAGTTACATTACGACAAAATCGGACATTAGGTGTAGAATTATTTTGGGAGAAAAGATTATGGAAGATAAACCAAGATATTCAAGAATGACCGATATTATAGAACTGATTTTTGCAATGGCGGTAAGACCTCAAGGAATTACGCTAAAGTATATTGAAACAGAGTTTGGTGTTTCAAGAAGAACAGCAGAAAGAATTCGTGATTGCTTGTTAAACAGCTCACTGGGAATAGATGAACTTGATGTGGAAGACCAATATAATGCCAAGCACTGGGGTTTTACGGGCGGAATAGAACGTGCTATGGTTACATTTTCTCCAAAAGAGATTGCAAATATTGAACAATACGAAAGACGAACTACAAATAAAGAATTAAAACACGAGCTAAACAGCGTAGTAGATAAAATGAAAATACTTACTCAAAAAAGAGTAAATTCACTGGAAAATAACATAGAATTATTTTTGCAAACAGAAGGATATGCTATCCGTCAAATGCCTCAGTATAAAATGAATGTTGAACATCTGGGTGTAGTAAGAGAGGCTCTTAAGGATTCTAAAATGATTACCGCTAAATATCACGACAAACCAAGAAAGATTGAGCCTCTCGGAATGATTTACGGTGAAAAAGTATATTTGGTTGCAAGAGAAAAAGCAAAAGGGGACGGAATCTACAACTACCTTTTACACAAATTTGAAGATATGAAATTGACTAATGAAGTTTTTGATAAAAAAGATTTTAATTTGAAAGAATATACAAACCGCTCTTTTGGAATTTATCAAGGAGAAATTTTAAGCGTCAAACTCTTATTTTCAAAAGAATTAGCGGAAGAAGCTTCAAAATACAATTTTCATCCGACTCAAAAGGGTAAATTTAATGAAGATGGAAGTTATACCGTCTCATTTAAAGCCAGCGGAAGCAGAGAAATAATCTGGCACGTATTTAAATGGGGCAGCGGATGTAAAATCCTTGCCCCCAGGTCGTTGAGAGATGAATATAAGAAATATTTGGTTGATAATCTTGAGAACTTTTAGTTCTCTATATAAATAAGGTTGAGAGATTTATTTATTTATTTATTTGTTTTTTGTTTGTTTATCCTTTCCACATTTATATAATACCAACAGGGTACGACAAAATAGGACGATAAGTTTGAAAAAATTTTTTTCGGTAAAAAAGTCGGCGGTGCAAATGCACCGCCGACTTTTTTACTTTTTTAGAGGTTTAAAACAACTTTCTCTCACCTACAAATTAAAATCAGGTTCGGCAGGTAATATATTCGGTATATTATTTATCCATTTTTTAGCGTAGTCGTTTGCGTTAACCCAGTTAACCGAAAGCAGCCCTCTTTGTACCCAGATTAGTTCTTTAAAGAAGTCGTATTGAGAGTTAATTGCATCAACTTTAGCTTTCAAATAAAGCTGTTGAGCATCAGCAAGCTGATTAACAGGAGCTTCGCCTCTCAGGTACAACGCTTTAACCATGTCATAGTTTTCGCCTTCGGCAAACATAGCCTTGTATGATTTTTCAATCATGAAATACTTAGCTATTGCATTATTAACAACAGAACGTACTTTCATTTCTATTTCAGTATTAACTTCTTCTAAGTAAGTATTAAGTTCATTAAGTTCAGCCTTGCAACGGGCAATTTCAGCAATCTTGTGTCCGCCTTCAATCGGTTTCCATTGAGCACCAATAAAGAATCTGAAGGATTGTTGGTCTAAGCCAAGATATGGAGAGTTGTAGTATCCTGTAGACATTCCGGGAATACCATAAGCCCAAGCGCCCGCTCCTGCTGCAACAGCTGCATTACCACCTGCACTTGCTGCTTGTGCTGTTGCCGCTGCTGATGACGCCGCACTGTTTGCGCCTATTAATTGGTTATGTCCTGCATTTTCATAAGGAAGATTTCTGCCAAATTGTGTTTGATACTCTAACGACATTTTAGCATTTGGCATGAAGAATTTTTGTCCGTAATTTGACATCTCAGCTTTTTTCATTGCTATTGCAGCTTTAAGTTTTGTCGTTTCGGGAGAAAGATATTGAACTTCCTGAACAAGCATTTCCGTAAATTGTTCAAGTTTCTTAGGATCACGTACGTGGTCTATAATATGCAAATCTGATGAAAAGAATGCCGGATCATTTGCGGTAAGAGGTTTAAATACAAGTTCTTCTTTTTGATTTTTGTTATTTAACAGCTTGTTAATTTGTACTTGCAAATTTTTGTAATCCGCTTGCATCATAAGCAGTTTCTTTTCAGCTTCACTTACTTCGCCTGCCCAACGGAATACTTCTTCATATCCGCATTTGCCGGTTTTTTCTCTTACACGTGCTATTGCAAGATTTTCTCTTGTTTCTTGTACATATTCTTCTTGAATCTTTATCATATTACCAAGCATTAGTGTTTCTATATAAAGATTTGCAACATGATACTCGGTATTAGCTTTTGTTAAATCTGATTCAGCTTTATCAAATTTAAGTTTTTTATGCTTAACAATAATATTTGTAACCAAATCCGGCGAATAAAGAACTTGATCCATCGCAACAGTGAATGCACCGACACTTGTAGGTACGTCAGAATAAGAACGAGCGTAACCGCTGTTATAAGTTTGGTACCCCAAATCAAGTCTTAATGTCGGCAAATATCTTAAATAAGCACTTGTAACAGAACGTCTTGCAGCATCAATTAGGTATCTTTTTCTTGCCATATCCAAGTTGCTGCCGTCAAGAGTATTAATTAATGTATTTAAATCATAAGTAGTTTTAGGTTTATTGGAAATTACAACTGAATTATTCAGTAATCTTAAAGCCGGTGTATATCCTAAAGCTTCACCTGTATCAGAGTTATAGAAAATTACTTTGTCATCATAAAAAGGTATTTTTTCATTCTTAACCGCTTTACCGTGAAGAACACCGTGAATATTGAATGATGTTGCTTCCGCAAGTTTTTTATCCACATCAAATGTTGAAGTACCAAGCATTGCACCAAGTTCTACATCTTCTTTCCCGACTGATGAAAATGTTGGCAGTTTTTTTGCAAGCAATTGTTTATATAAATCTTTTCTTTGTTCCGAACTTAAATTATACAAAGGGGTCACAAAAGCCGAGTCAACATCATTAGGTATCTTACTCAGTGATGCTGAAATGTTTGAATTTACCGGAATAACTGCAAATGCCAAATCACATTTTTTCTCTTTTAATTTTTTAGCTATAAAGGTATTCCAGTCAGTTCTTGTTTTATAATATGTTTCATTCATTAAGATTGCTGTTTTTTTAATTTGAGGATTTAAAACTTTAAATGTTGCAAAATCGCTCGTCATTTGTTGAATGGGATTAAAGAAATGATTTCCGAAATCTCTTAAACCATATTGGTCAATTGTAACAACATATTTTTTCTTATCTTTTTTATCTGAATAATAGTTACTTGAGAAATAACCTAGAGAAATAATCATTCTGGCTCTTGAAGCCAAAGCTTTATCAGAAGCCGCTTTTGCACCTGCCTCCGTCCAGTTACCCGTAAATATTAAATCCTTTGGAAAACTTGCTATATAATCAGGCAGCAACTGAACTTTAATAGTTTTTTGGAATTTTTCCAAAACCTGTTGATTTTTATCAGATGGGCCGTCAAAAACAAATGCCAGCTCTATAGATTTCGCATTTGGCGCAGCTTTCATGTGAACTGCTTTTGCCGCAGCAGCCATTTGCTGCATTTGCTGTACCTGAGCTTTTTGAGTTGCAGCCGCTTGCTGTTTTGCTTTAATTTTTGCATCATTTTGCTGAACGGAAGCAGCCTGAGTTGTCGTCTTTGTTGCAACTATTTTTACATTTTTCCCTGCTTTAGGAGCGGCATATGCTGCACCTGTATACATTACAAATATCATTAAAGACAATAATGCACTAAATAACTTTTTCATACAAATTACTCCCAATCTATCATAAATTTTATAAACACTCTCAAAAAAGACTTAGTTGTATTTTACAACCATATTATCAAAAACATTATCTATTGTCATTATTATTAAAATTTAAACGTAAATTTGTAAAAAAACTTTACAATACATTTAAAAAGTAATAGGTCTGCAGGTTTATTTCAATAAAAAATAAAAGTTTATAAAAACCGTATTAATTCTACTGACCTGTTACAAAAAGTGTATCATTCCGATTTCTTTTCTCTTGAAGTATCTTTAAGGAAGTAAATAAACGGAAGAATCAAAACGACAGCAACTGCATAATATCTGAAAGTTTCAACATATCCCCACAAAGCTGCCTGCTGGTTTAGAATTCTGTACACCTGACCTTGTGCCATATGAACTGCTGTCTGAGGATCAACTTGTGTTATAAATGCTGAACTGATTGCGCTTATCCGTTCGGAAAAAACTTGGTTTGTGTCGGTTAAAGATTTTACCATCATCATTTGGTGCATTTGTGAGAATCTTGAAATCATTGTTGTGGCTATAGATGTACCGATTGCCGCACCCACATTTTTGAACAAATTTTGAACGCCTGATGCGTTAGTCTGTTCTTCGTTTGATAATGTTGCACACGAAATGTTAGACAAAGGTACCATAGATAATACCATTCCGGCACCAAATACAAAGTTTGGAAGTGCAATATCTGCAAGCGCAATATTAGTGTTTATTTCACCGAATAATAAACCGCCTATAGCCAGTACAACCAGCCCTATTACGGCTGTTGATTTAATACCGATTCTTACGACAAGCATTCCGCTTAATATCGAAGCTATAAAACATCCCAAGCCTCTGGGTAACATTGACAAACCGCTTAAAAATGAAGTATAACCAAGTAGTCTTTGGAGCATGGACGGCAGTATCGCAGCAGATGACATTAATACTGCCATTAAAATAATTTGCCCGCCGGTACCGATTAAGAAGTTTTTATTTCTCAATATTGAAAGGTTAATAAGACCGTCACCTGTTTTTGATTTTTTCTTCTGTATAAATACAAACCCCAGAAATGCTATTGTAGAAACAGCAAATAATTTGCAAATCCAAGGTGCGCCAAACCAATCCGCATCATTACCCTTATCTAATACAACCTGCAAAGTTAAAAGCCAAACCGCCAGGCAGAAAAATCCCGAAAAATCCATTTTTACATTTGATTGCTTTCTTGAATAAGGCGGTTCTTCAACGTATTTATTAGTCAAATACAAACATAAAATCCCGAACGGAATGTTTATAAAATAAATAAACGGCCAAGACCAATTCTCAGTAATCCAGCCTCCGACGGACGGACCGAGGATAGGTGCCATAATTACACCAAGACCGAATACAGCCATCGCTTGAGGAAGTTTTTCTTTCGGAAATATCTCGAAAATTATTGCCTGCGCAATTGGCATAATTCCGCCTCCGCCAATACCCTGAATAATACGGGCAATTAACATCATCGCCATTGAATTTGCCAGTCCGCATAATATGGAAGCTATGGTAAAAATTACAATACTCAATATATAATACTGTTTTCTTCCGATTAAACGGCTGAAAAAGTCAACTGTAGGAATTATAACACCGCTTGCTACAAGGTAGCTTGTAATAATCCAAGTTGATTCATTATGACTGATAGAAAATGTTCCTGCCATATACGGAAGTGCAACGTTAGAAATAGTTTCATCCAACGCAAACATAAAAATGGACAACATAACAGGTATCATTGTTATCCAAGGATTTATCTTAAATTTCCATTCGGTTTGTCCGATTGTATTTTCCATTGTTTTTCTCTCGTTTAATACCTAGATTAAATCATAGATGTGTTGCAAAAGCAACATGTGTTTTTTACCACACAAGAGGTCTGATAACAAAATTATTCTTTTTCGGATGTTTTATATATATAATGAGAATAATAAATAAACAGCAAATATAATTTTTTCAAAATAAGCAGAGGTCTGGTTTTATATATGAATTTGGTGAAAATAAAAAAAGAATTATCTAAAATAAAACGTACGAGTTTTGGCATTTCAATACCTGAGCTTAGAAAATTTGCTAAGAAAGTTGCGAAAGAAAATTATAAGGATTTTGTTGAAAAAGATGACTGTTCAACTTTTGAATTAAGACTTTTGCATGCTTTCGTACTTGGATATGCAAAAGACGATATTAATACTTTAATTGAATATTTTGAAAAATTTATTCCGTATGTTGATGATTGGGCTGTAAATGATTCTTTATGTCAGAATTTTAGGATATCAAGAAAATATCCTGAAGCGGTTTGGCAGTTCCTTATGAAGTATAAAAGTTCAAAAAAAGAGTTTGAGAGCAGAATTGTCGCAGTAATTTTGCTTTCTCATTATCTTAATGATGAGTATATAGATAAAGTTATTGAGGTTTTAGACTCATTGAATACGGATGATTATTATTCTCAGATGGGTGTCGCTTGGGCAATTGCAACAGTAATGGGTAAATATCCTCAAAAATGTCTAAGTTATTTAAAATCAAAAAAATGTCATTTAAACGAAACAACACGCAAAAAAACGATGCAAAAAATCAGAGAATCCTATAGAGTATCCGAGGGAATAAAAAAAATTACAAAAAATTTGTAGTGTTTTTTATGCAAAACTTATTTGTTCTTATTACGCATTGTTGACATGTCAATCGATTTGAATTAATATATAGAGCAATTACTCGCAGGGATTATGTGAACATGATAGAGATTAAAAAAGAGCATTATGTAGATACTGTTATTTATTCTATTGATAAAATTATTAAGAATTTAAAAGCAGAATTAAAAAATAAGCTGGAAACTCTTAATATAGGTATAACAGCAGAACAGTTTATTGTTTTGGATACAATATACGGAACAAAAAATATATACCAACAGCAGTTGTCTGAGATAATTATGAAAGACAAATCTAACACAAACAGAATTCTTAAAATTCTTGAAAATAAGGGCTTAATAGCTAAAGAGTACGGAAATGTCAACAACAGACTTGTTTATTTTCTTCGGGTAACAGAAGAAGGCAGAAAAATTGTTAATGATAATATGCCTAAAATAAAACAATTTATAACGGATATATTTAAAAATATAGATAACAGTGAGATTGAAATATTGCATAAATTAAGCAAAAAATTTCAAGCGGATTTGTCTGATGTCGTAAATTAGAATTGATAAAATAATTTATGTTATAAAGTAACAGGTCAGGGGAGAGTCAGAAAGAGGGTTTATATTGAGTAAAACAGTTTTTATGCGCATGGGAGGTAAATAGGAGAGCAGTTACACAATTTCAAAATTGTTAAGAATGCTTAACTGCAGATTAACTTTTTGACAGATTTGGTTTATTATTAATACGAAGGGAAAAAAATAAGAAGGAGTTTTATATATGAAAAAACTATTGGTATGTTTAGCAGTGTCAACGGTTTTATTTACCGGTTGTTCATTTATGCACAAAAACGGAATTATTGAAGTTAACGGTCAAGTTATTACTCAATCAGATTTTGATAAAGAATTTGACAAAAATGTAGATAAATCATTTTTGAAAGCTTTCGGCGGAGCTAAGAATTTTGTAAAATCAAATGAAAATCCAATGTATGCCGTATTCAAAGAAAAAGTTGTTAATGAACTTATAATAAAAACTTTACTTGATGCAGAAATAGAAAAACGCGGTATTACTGCAACAAAAGAAGATGTTCAAAAAGAACTTCAAATGGTTACAGACAGAGTCGGCTCTAAAGATGAGTTAAATAAAATTTTAAAGGAAAGAAAAGTTTCTAACGATCAATTTATAAAAGATTTAGAAACACAAATTAAAATCAGAAAACTGGTTAATTCTATAGAAAAAATAGAAGTTACAGACAAGGATGCAGAAAACTTCTACAACACTCATCCAAAAGATTTTACTCATGGAGAACAAGTAAGAGCATCTCATATTTTAATCTCAGCAAATTTACTGGATATGATTAGAGAAATCAAAGAAAAAAATTCAAATATAGATCCAACTGCTTTGAATACAGAAGTAGAAAAAAGAATGTCTGCACAAAAGGCAAAAGCTGAGGCAGTTCTTGCTGAAGTTAAAAAGAATCCGGAGAACTTTGCCAAAATAGCTCAACAAAAATCAGATGACAGAGCAAGCGCAGAACGTGGCGGAGAATTGGGATTCTTTACAAAAGATGCTATGGTAAAAGAATTTGCAGACAAGGCATTCAGCATGAAACCGGATACAATAAGCGATTTGGTACAAACAAACTACGGATTTCATATTATAAAAGTAACAGACAGAATGGAAGCTGGAAAAACACCGTTTGTTAAAGTAAAATCCGAAATAAAATTCTATCTTGAAACACAAAAACACATCGCTGTTCTTAAAAAGCTTACAGCTAGCTTAATGAAAGATGCCGATATTAAATATCTTGATCCGGATTACGATCCTGCAAAGGTTGTAAATGTAAAACAAGAAGAACAAAAACAACCGGAACAAACCGAAAAAAAATAAGATAAATAACAGAAATCGGATGAACAACATTTAAGTATTTGACTGCAATTTTCTCTATCTCAGAGTTTTGCAGTCAAATTTTTTGTTACTTTCCAAAAACAGGCGGAGGTTGGATGTACAAAGGTTTCAATTTTCTCCAGTCAGTTTCTTCTTTTTTTAATGCCAGTTTCGACAATATATCTCCAAGAGGGTAGCTTCCTTCCTGATATGATATTACCGTTTCTGCATTTTGACTCAGACGGTCTTTTAAACTGTTATCCGTAATTACTCTGCGCCCTTTTACAAGCTCATCAACTTTTTCAAGTTCAACAGCACCTTTTATTTCTCCGTCATAAATATATGCTTTGTTTTTTCTTGCATCTAATGCAACTAAATCATTATCACCTAAAATTTCAGATAAAACTTCTAAAGAAGAAACTCCGACAGATTTAATATTCAGCTGTTGCGCTAAAACCCTTGCAACGGTAACGCAAGCTCTTATTCCGGTAAAACTTCCCGGCCCGATATCAGTTGCTATCATATCTATATCTTTAGGTTCCATACCGGCACCTTTTAAAACCTTGACAATTGTGGATATAAGATATGCGGAATGGTAATTTTCTCCATCCGAAAAAATTACCTCACTTTTAATAATTTTGTTATCATCATTCAATGTAATATATGTTTCATCAAGACAAGTATCAAATGCTAATATTTTCATGCACGTAAACCTTCTATAATAAATCTGTTTTTGTCACCAATAGACTTGAATTCATAAATCCTTGAATCATCGTCATCATAGGTTACATTCACTTCAATTCTTTCAAACGGAAGCTCTCCCTGAGAGAATTCCGCCCACTCAACAAAAGTAATCTTTTTCCCCTCGGAATATTCCCTAAGTTCTTCCGTAATTGTGCTTATTCCTGTATGTTCAAGTCTGTATAAATCAAAATGATAAACGGGAATTGAAGCACTGTGATATTCATTAAGAATAACAAAACTGGGACTTGTAACTTTTTCTTTTATACCGAGAGCTTCCGCTACAAGCTTTACAAAGGCGGTCTTTCCTGCACCGATTTCACCAAACAGGTTAACAAAACAGCCGGAATCTTTGATTAAAGATGCAAATTTGTATGCCAGTTGTTTAGTATCTTCTATTGTCGAACATTTTTGAACAAATTTATCCATACAAGTATTTTAACATGAATAATTTTAAGTGGCAGAGTATGTCAAACAAAACACCCTGCTGTTGTTGTTTTAAAATATTTTTCCATTTTCAACTAAAATAAAAATTTGTAGTCTTATTTTAGTTTTTGTCAGGTGAATCCTGACTTTAACTGAAAATATAAGCTTTTACAAAACTTTCAACTTTCCACTGCAATAAAAGCAGGTCAGGTTCCGCCTGACAATAATTGGTATAATTTTTCCGGGTTACAGATTTGATATTGGTGCGTGAACAGTATCCCTGATATGTTTTACCTCTTCACAACTTCCAAAGTTTCGTAGTCGTTAAGGTACGGCAAATGTTCTTCTGTTATAAGTTCCCCCGGAAGCAAAATTGATATTCCCGGAGGACATTCCGCAACAACTTCCGCAGAAATTCGACCGATTGCATCTTCTTTTCTAACGGTTTCTTTGTCAAAATAAAACGCATCTCTTAAACTCATCATGATTTTTGGTTCTAACATTGGCATATGTTTACGTTTTTCAAGATAATAAATATCTTTATGATTTTCTGATGCGATTTTTTCAAGAGCATCTGCAAGATATTTAAAATCAGAGCGCTTATTACCGAGATTACACAATATTAAAACACCTATGTCGGAAGCCGATTCAACTTCGATACCAAAATCTATTTCTAAAATTGATTCAAGACGTTTTCCGGAAAGTCCGTCAATTTTTATAAATACTTTTGTTACATCGGTTTTATACCCGAAATCTGCTTTTAATTGATGGAGATTAGGAATTTCATCAAGACGTTTTCTTAAGTATTTCGCATTTGCAACAGCTTTGTCAATTTGTTTTAAGCCTTGTTGAGTTTGCAAATTTGCTCTTGCGGCATCAAGGCTTGCAAGAAGTATCAAAGAAGGACTTGTTGTATGTAAAAGTTTTAAAGCTTTTTCAATACTTTTTTCGTCAAGGCATGACTCTTTTGAGATGTGGAGCATAGAAGTTTGACTCATGCTTCCGCCGGTTTTGTGGAGAGAATGAACAACCGCATCTGCTCCGAGCTTAAGAGCTGTTTCGGGAAGATGTTTGTTAAAATTCCACAGACAGCCATGCGCTTCGTCTACAATAAGCGGTACATTATATTTTTTACATACTGCACTTATTGATTTGATATCTGATACAACACCTTCATATGTCGGATTTGTAACCCAAACCATAGAAATGTCTTTGTCTTTTCGGAGCAATTCTTCAATCTGTGAAGCTTCAATATTTCCCCAAATAGACCAATCGTCTATTCTTGTAGGGCAAACCCAAACAGGTTCGGCGCCGGATATTATAAGACCTGTAAGAATTGAGCGGTGGCAATTTCTGTTAACAATAACTTTTTGACCTTTTTTAGTTAATGCCATTGCTACTGCTAAATTTCCTGCCGTAGAGCCGTTAAGGAGGAAGAAAGTTTTTCTTGCGCCAAAAGCTTCAGCAGCAAGTTCTTGTGCTTCTTTTATAGGGCCGGTTGCCGGATGAAGTGTGCCGAGGTTATCAAACTCATCCGTTGTATCAAGACTTAAAGCTTTTTCTCCGATTAGTTTTCTAAAGTCTTTAAAAATGGCTTTTCCTTTAGTATGTCCGGGAATATGGAACTGGTATGTGGGATTTTCATACGCTGTCTTTAAAGCTTCTACTATCGGGGCTTTTACGTCAATTTTATTCTCTGTATTTGTTTCTTGTCTTAAGTCTTTAGTCAAATCTTTTCTTCCTTAGTTAATATTTACTAATAAGTATAATATCCGAAAAAAATATTTTTTGCTAACTTTTTCACAGAATGTTGTGCATAAAATTTAATTTTGTAAATTTTTGTTACAAAAAAGCAATTTCATAAATTCAAAATACTTTTTAAAGATATAGGAAAAGTAAAAAAGAGGATTATATTATGAAAAACATCAATTTAAAAGTATCAGCATTAGTCTTAACAACAATGTTTGCAGTAATGCAAGTATCAGCTTCAATGGACACAGGTTTAGGTGCCGGAAACGGCGGAGCTGTAATTAACAGCACAACCGGCGGTTTTGCTGGTATGACAACAGGAAATAATTCCGCAACATTAAATTTTGATGCAAATACTCACGTTAATTGGGATACATTAAATGTTAACGCAAATGAAACATTAAACTTTAATGCGGTAAACGGAGCAAACGGTTTAACTGTTATCAACACAGTTAATCAAGGAATGACTAACATCTACGGTCAAATTAATGCAAATAGCGGAATCAGCCAATTAATCATCTCTAACCCGAACGGTGTTTTGTTTGACGGTGCTAAATTCTCAACAGCAGGTGATGCAATGATTACAACTCAAGCATTTAATACTGCAAACATGAACTTAAGCAATCCGACATTCTCTGATACTGCAGTTGGTGCGGTAACAATTAAAAATTCCGATTTCTCGGTAGGCGGTGATATTAACATTATCGGTAACAATATGAATGTAGTTAAATCAGCATTTACTGCAAATAACGGAAAAGGTAATGTTCACTTTACAACAACAAACGGTCAAGATTACTTTGTTAACCCTACAACAGGCAACTTAACAGAAACTCAAGCAGTAAGACTTGAAGCAGTTCAAGTAAACGGCGATGTTTATATCACTTCTGACAGAGGTATTGTTAAGACTGTTACAGGCGGTCAATTTAACGGAGATTTAAATATTAATTCTAACGGCAGTGTTGCTCTTAACTATGTTGATAACGGTGAAGTTCTTCATGTTACGGGTGATGTTAATGCAAAAGCAAACGGAACTTTGATGTACGCAAGAAACACTAAGGTTGACGGAAACTTGAATATGACAAACGGAGGCGGTTTTTTGGAAGTCGGTAATGTTCAAGTCGGCGAAGATATGAATTTAACAACAATTGCAGAATCTGAAAACCCTTATGGTTATAAACATTTCACTCACGTAATCGGTAAAAATAAAATCGGCGGAAATGCGACAATTAATTCTGAAAATAACATTCACATAGGTAACTACAATTTTGAAGAAGACAGATTATTAAACGGTAAATTGGAAGTTGGCGGTGACTTGACTGCTCACGCAAACAATGGTCACGTTACAACCACAATTGATGTTAATGCTAATAAAATTGATTTAGCATCAGAAAAATTAAATGTACTAACAAATGATAAAGCGGTTTTAACTGCAAATGAATACAAATTCAAATCAAACGGTTACATAGGTGCAATCTCTGATTATACAGATGAAAACGGAAATGTGTTAAAAACAGAAGATCAAATTATTGATATAATGGAAAATTACAGATACATTCCGAAAGACATCAAGAGCCACGGATATACACACATTGCAGGCGGTAAAATTACAAATATTGAAACACCAAAAGACTCACAAGTTTATATAGCATCAAACGGTGATGTAGTTCTTACAGGTGCTGATGCAGGTGATATCAACATCACTGCATACAGAAAAAGAATCGATGTTCAAGGTCCGGATGTTCACGCTAGAAACATTAACGTAGGTCCTGAAACAGATTACTTAAAAGTTGAATTTGAAGGCAGAGATTTTACAACAAACTATACAAACATTCGTGACGGTAAAGTTGTAACAATCAGACCTGATGAAGTAATAACATATGACTTGGCTGATGGCGGATACAACCAACCGACATTGAAACCAACCGAAGACAAGACATACTTAATCGGACCGGATAGACAAGTTCCACCAAGCAGAGAAGAAAGTAATCCAAATCCTCCTTCTGATGACAACGTAAGACTCAGAAACTGGGTACCTGAAGATCCTACAAAACCACTTGTCAGCACACCGGTTGCATACGCAGCAGACTTAGATGACGATGATCCTAATCCTTGCAGAAAGAATGTTGACGGCTCAGTAACTGTAGTAAGAGCATATCCGATGATGGGCGACTAATAAAAGGCAAGCTAATAGAAAAGATGAAAGATGGGAAAATAAAAAACCGGTTTTTAAAAACCGGTTTTTGTTTGTTTAAATTATTAACATACTCTTGTGATAAAATTATTTTATGAATGAAATAAAAATAAAATGTCCGGCAAAATTAAACTTAACGCTGGAAGTTGTAAACAGAAGGGAAGACGGATTTCATAATATTAACAGTATTATGCAATTAATAAGCCTTTATGATTATTTAAGCATTTCCGTTCAGAAGTCTGATAAGACAATAATTGAACTTTCGGGTAACAGCGAGGGTATTCCTTATAACGAAAAAAATCTCGTATATAAAGCTGCAGATTTATTTTTGCAAGAAACAGGATTAGAAAATTACCAAATAAAAATCAATATAGAAAAAAATATTCCTATCTCGGCAGGGCTTGCCGGCGGAAGTACTGACGGTGCAGGAACTATATTAGGTTTAAATCTTTTATTCAACAATATCTTATCAAAAGACAAAATGCATTTTATATGTGCAAAACTCGGCTCTGACCTTAATGTTTGTTTGGAAGGCGGATGTCTGCATGCAACTTCAAGAGGTGAAAATGTAGAAAAACTTCCGTACATAAATATGCCGGTTACGTTAATAAAACCAAAAAACCTTGGTATTTCCGCAAAAGAAGCTTATACAAAATATGCATCAAAAACAGAGAAACCAAAATATCATAACACTGAAAAAATGATAGATGCATTAAATAACGGACAAGAAATTGGCAAGTTTTTATACAATGATTTGGAATACGCTGTTTTTGATGATTATAATGAACTTCAATACATAAAATCAAAATTGCCGAATTCTATCATGTCAGGCTCAGGCTCTGCTTATTTTATTTTAGAAGATATCAAAAACATTGAATTCCCAAACGATTATCAAGTAATAAGCGGTTTACATTTTATTCCGAATGGTTGTTCCGTCGCATAAATATCATTTTTACCTAGCCGGAACGGATAATGCTAAACACGTAATATCTCCTACAATTAATTTGGGAGGTACCATTTATGAAAAAGTTTTTATTAGTTTTTGCTTTAATTTTAGCCCTGCCATCTTGCGCACTATGCCCTATTATGCCGTTATTTCAAAACAACAATACAATCAATAGTAAATTAAACATGAATAATTCAAACGGTATACAAAATCCTTCACGCACAGGCGGATCATTCAGCAGAACTCAAAATCAGGAAGGTATCAGAATGCAGGGAAGTTTGGGTTGCCAATTCGGTAATTGTAACAAAGAAATAAACACCCCTTTTACACCTAATTCATACTAAGCAGGTCTGTAGTTCAATAAATTTGTATATCTCTTTATCAATATATTTTGTCAATAACCATGTAACCCTATATTAAGGTAAATTTTTGTAAATCCGAATTTTACTTAATAGGCATGGGGAGCATGGTCAATTGTAAAACTTTTTAGTCATTTCTTTACTTGATTATCTTCTTATACGGTCATACTATATAAACATACCAGAAAGGAGTGATGGCTACCAAACTTAAAGGAGGAGGGGTAAAAGTTAAAAGATAATTTACCCGTAGATTAAGTATTAGATATTTGAGAGAAGAATTAAAAATTTTTAAGCCCGACAAAACAATCAGTATAGTATTTTTGAAAATTATCACAATCAAAATTAAAGAGATTTTAGGAGAGGCAGTATATAGTTGAACTATATATCAGACCTTTGGGATAGGAGATTATCGGGTTAAAGCGTAGGCTTTTTGGTAATTACCAAAAAGCCTACGCTTTATGATTTGTAAAATTAGTACATACCTTATATAATGAAATGGTATCATTGCGAGGTTATAATATGAAAAAAACATTAGTCAAATATCCGTTTTTAACAAGAGAAGTTGAAATATATGAGCAAGAAAACGGACATAAAATAGTTTTGGCACACAAAGAAGGAGATATGGTTAATGTATCTTCGTGGGTTAAAACCGGTTCTATTAATGAAAATGATAAAAATAACGGTATATCACATTTTCTTGAACATCTTATGTTTAAAGGCACTCATAAACACAAAGCCGGTGAGTTTGATAAAATACTTGAAGCTAAAGGTGCAATAGTTAATGCTGCAACTTGGAAAGATTATACTTTTTACTATGTAACTTTACCAAAGGGCGAAGGTGATGAAAACTTTAACACAGCAATAGAACTTCATGCAGATATGATGACCGATCCGGTAATTCCTGATTATGAAATGGGAGCGCCGTTTGATATTAATGATAAAAATGTAACCGATAAAAGAGAACGCCACGTTGTTATTGAAGAAATAAGAATGAGAAAAGATCAGCCGTGGACAAAAGTTTATAACGCTACAAACCACGCTATGTATGCTTCTCATCCGTATAAACGTGATGTAATAGGAACACCTGAGATTATATCACAAGTTTCGCAGCAGGAAATAATGGATTACTACAGAACTTTTTATTCCCCGAAGAATGTAACAACGATTGTAGTCGGCGATTTTGATTCGGAAAAAGTTTTAAACAAAGTAGTAAGTGAATTCAATTGGGGAGAAAGACCGGAGCCTCCGGAAAGGAATATTAAACCGGAAGAACAGGTAAAAGAACAGGTTTACGTTGAAAATGAAGCTAATATAAATTCTTCATTTATGATGTTCGGATTTTTAGGCGCACCTGCGAAAGATTTGAGAAATGTTATTCTGCTTGAGATGCTGGCAATAATCTTAGGCGAAGGTTCAAGCTCAAGACTTTATCAAAATCTTATAGAAAATCAGGAAGAACAAATTTTTAATATAATAGATGCAGAAAATTACGACTTTAGAGATGGCTGCAACTTCTTTATTCAAGCGAATTTTAACCCTGAATACAAAGAAAAGGCGATTGAACTTGTAAAGAGTGAGATTGAGAAAATCAAAGAAAATATTACGGAAAGAGAACTTAATAAAGCTAAAAAGAAAGTCAAATCACGTTTTGCTTGTGAAGTTGAAACAGTATCGGATATAGGAGAAACCATTGGGTATTATATGACAGTATGTGACGATTTGGCATTGGCTGAAGAATATATACCTGTTTGTGAAAGTATAACGACAAAAGACCTCGAGGAGGCTGCAAAAAAATACTTGAATCTTGATCATGCAGTAATAAGTGTTCTTAAGCCTCAACAAAAGTAAGTTATTATGTACCCTCTCCCCTTGCCCCTCCCCCAAGAGAGGGGGTGTTGCCAACCAATGCGCAAACAAGTCCTTTCTCCTTGGGAGAGAGCTATAGAGAGGGGATTTGTCCAATATGGGAGAAGACTGCTTGTGTACCGAATGAAATATACACAATATTTTTATGCTTTATTTGATTTATAATATTTGTATGGAATATAAATGGCTTAATCAAGAGGTAAATAATAAAATAATCCTGTTTTTTAACGGCTGGGGAATGGACGAAGGCGTTATAAGTAATCTTTTGTTTGAAGATTATGATGTTTTGATGTTCTATGACTACAATACACTTAAAACAGATTTTGATTTTAAAGGACTGAATATATATTCTAAAAAGTATCTCGTTGCATGGTCTATGGGTGTTATGACGGCAACCCTGTTTGACATTGATTATGAAAGCAAAACAGCAATAAACGGAACGCTTAAACCGATTGACGATGAATTTGGAATTCCGAAAAGAATTTATAATTTAACTCTTAAAGGCTTTTCGCCAAAAGGTGCAGAAAAATTCATAAAAAACATGTATAAAGAAAACTGCGAAGATATTTCCCCCCAATATATTTACCCCCAGCGCAGTTTTGAAAACCAAAAATCAGAATTGGAGGCTCTTACACACTACGAAGCGAATGAAAAATTTAAATATGACAGAGTAATTTTATCTTCTGAAGACAAAATTATTCCGACAAAAAATCAAGTTGCTTTTTGGGGAATTGAGCCGAACATAGAAAGCGGACATTCACCGTTTAATCACTTTAAAAAATGGAGTGAGTTATTATGAACAAAGACTTGATAAAAAAACGCTTTTCAAGAAAACTAAATTCATATAACGACAATGCCAAAATTCAAAAACAAATGGCAGAAAAATTGATAAATATGCTTGTTTCGTATTCAGCAGGAAAAGGAAATCTTTCTGTTCTTGAAATCGGGTGCGGAACAGGACTTCTGACGGAACTTGTAGTCAAAAATATTTCGTTTTCAACTTATACTGCTCTTGATATAGTTCCTGAATGTGAGAAATATATAAAAAATATCAATTTAAGTATTGAATTTGTATCAAATGATATAGAAGAATATATTAAAAAAAATAATAAAAACTTTGATTTGATTATATCTAATGCATCACTTCAATGGATAGAAAATTTACCGGAATTAATAGCAAGACTTGCAGAAAAGCTTAATCCTAACGGTAAATTATTGTTCTCAACTTTTGGTAAGGAAAATTTTAGAGAAATATTTTTTGTATTGGGGAAAACATTAAATTATTTTTCCAAACAGGATTTGGAAAAAATTTTAATAAAATATTCGCCCAAAATAGATGAAGAAGTTCGAGTAATGGCATTTAAATCCCCGAAAGATGTTCTAAAGCACATCCAAAACACCGGCGTTAATGCAATAACGTCTGAAAACTGGACAAAAAAAGATTTAATCGGTTTTGAGAAAGAGTATAACTTGTTTTGCGCAAATCATCCGACCCTAACATACAATCCGGTATATGTTTTGATAGAAAAATAAAATTAGCCGACAGGGGAATTTTTTGCACAAAATTTTTGTAGTAGCATAACCTTGTTAAAAGAGGAGAAAAAAAGGGAGATATGAACATATCAAAAGATAGTTCAGCAGAGAATTCTGTGGAAAATGAGATTTTACAAAAACAAAGAGAAACATACGTAGCATCACTAAGCCACGATTTAAAAAACCCTACAATAGCACAAATAAGGGCGATTGAACTTATACTAAAGGGCAAGTTCGGTAAAGTAGAACCGGAACAGCGTGAAATAATGGAAATGCTCCTTGATTCCTGCAAATATATGAATGCAATGCTTGGCTCTGTTTTAACTACATATCGTGCAGAACAAGGTACAATAAAATTAGCTTCAGAAAAAGTTTCCATAGCGGATTTGGCTGTTGAATGCACTGACGAGATGGTTTATCTTGCAAAAGACAAAAATATTAAAATTTATGTAACAAATCAAGCGGAAAAAGAATATGTATGGGGAGATGCCGTTCAAATCAGACGGGTTATAATGAATCTTTTGTCTAACGGTATAAAATACGCATACCCGAGTACGGAACTAAAAATTAATGTTTATAACGAAGAAAATTATACTTGTTTTGAATTCAAAAATAAAAGTCCGTATTTGCCTCCTGAAAAACAAAAACTGTTATTTGCAAGATATATTTCTTTTTCTAAAAACCATAACGGTACAGGATTGGGATTATATTCTTCAAGAAAAATTGTAGAAGCTCACGGAGGTAAAATTTTTGTTCAAAGTTTTGAAAATGATATAACCGTTTTTGGATTTAAAATACCAAATGATGATTCTTTAAAAAACATATCAAGAACGGTTACTTTCTAAAAAAACGAAAGTATTAAAAATCAAAACAACAACAAGGGTGGGCAAAGCGAAAGCGAGCCCTCATTTTGTTATGTTTAAACCTCTCCCGATGCACCAAGTGTAAAAATATCAGAAGTCGGCAGGGTAGACCTCAGCCTGTAGGGTAGACTTCAGTCTACCAACATATCTGTGACAAAAGGTGCAAATCAGCAGGCAGGTTGGATGAAACCCAACAATAGCTTGATTTTAATAATTGCCTTATTTTATAATTCTATATTTTCTTTCTCATCAGACTGGTGACATAATTAACGGCTTTTTGTATATTAAAGTCTTTACCTGTACCTTCCATAATTTCCGAGCCTGTTATTGTTCTGTTTGATAATGCAAATAATTTGCTTTTTGCCTGTTCAAAATTTTTGAAAGCCTGAACGAGTTGTTCGAAAGGTTTATCTATATCACGTCTGCTTATATCAACAAAAGAATTTTTACTTTTAGCAAGTTCAATTTTTTCTAATTCTTCACGAATTTTTTCTCTTTGTCTTCTGACACTATTTGAAGAATCGGAAAGAAGTGCATATTTTTCAAAGTTATTTCCCAATTCATCTGCGTGTCGTGTCATTTTATCGAAGTTTTGTCTTAATCCTTTTATGCGTTCTTCTTTTTCAAATCTGTGTGACCCCCAGCTTCTTTCAAAGTCAGATACGTAAATATCATGGTTTTGAGCTGCATTGAACAGATAAGTTTTTCTGTTTTCAAGAGGTCTTTTCAGCTCTTGCATAACTTCTTCTTTCATTGTAAGAAAAGCTTGAAGTTTTTTGTCTTGTACACGTAATGATTCTTCATAACTCAGTGACGGCATTTCGGTAATTGTTCTTCTTAAAATATCCTTACCATTTCTTGTATCATTAATATAAGAAACTGTATCAAGAATATCTTTTGATAATTTGTAGTTTGGGGTGTCGATATATATTTCCTCATTCATCGGAAGCTTTGAGGAAAAAACATCAACTTGCGATTTCGGCGCCATTTTACCTTCCCAACTGTAAGGACGGTATTCCATTCTCCAATTTCCGCCGTTTTCTTTTGTTCTGTCAGTAAACAGTCCTTTAAAATTTGTATTTGTAATTGAATTAACTTTCATTTTATTAGTCCTTTATTTTTTTATAATTTTTATACCTTGTTTTTTATAGAAGTTTGCAAGTTCATCAAACATAGTTTGCAATCTTGATTTACAAGTTTTAATATAATCAGTTCTTGATTCGATTTTATATTCTATGCCTGACAACTTAGTCTTTAATTCATTGATATAATTTTGCATATCAGCTATCGTTTTTGTGTTTTCTTCGGCAATTGTTTTAAAATTGGCGATGGTTTTTCTGATGTTGTTCAGTTGTTTTTGAGCGGATTTATCTTTGTTTGCCAATTTATAGCTGTCCATTTCCGAATTATGTATTGAACTGTAAGTAGAAGTTGTATCCTCAAATTTTCTGTATTTTAAACTGTCGTAGGGGAAAGCTTCTCTGCCTTCGTTGTAATAAGCTGTATTTTCTAATTCTTTTTGCATTAGAGTCTTATTTACGGCTTTTTCAGTTCTTGAAGCGGATGCCGCATATAATATATTTTCATTCATAACACCTTTTGCTGACAATTCTTTTATCTCATTAAAAGGTTTTTCGAGTTCTTCCAGATTTTTAATATGTTCCTGAATAGATTGACTCATCTCTTTTTGAGCTTCAAGTTCTTTTATCGTACTTGCAATACCTGCTTGCAGACTCTTTTTCTCGGAATGAAAAGCTTTAATTTCATCTTCCGCAGATTCTTTTTTAAATCTTAAATCACCTGCTCTGTCATAAATTCTTGTACATTCCGCTGCCTGCCATTGTTGGTATTTTGCTTCGTTAACATCGGCATGTCCGCCCATTTCACGTCTGTAGTAGTATTCCCTTACTTCTTCAAACTGTTTTCTGTAGTCTGTTCGGTTATTTTCTAAATAATTTTTTCTTACATCTTCTATTTCAGGATAGCTTGGTTCATTATCATAAACAACAAAATCCACTCTGTCTTTTATTCTATCCGGAACAAATTCCATAGGAGAAGCAAAATATACACGATTTCTTATTTGTGAGTGGTGTGAACCAAGTGTTTTTTCTATGCTTGAATTTTTATAAAAACCTGCAACTGTTTTAAGTCTTTCTTCACCGTTTTGTGACGGAAAATTTATTTCCCAGCCTTTAAATACAGCACGATTGATTGGTGATATTTTCATATAGCCTCCTTTAGATTTTATATCCCTTTTGCAACAGAATGTACTTATATTGTAAGCAATTCTAAAACAAACAAAAGTGAAATAAAATATATATCTTCACAATTCTTAATGCGTTTAAATATATAAATAAACCTTAATATTTATCCCTCTGAATTATTGATAAATTATTATGCTTAAGGTATTCTTATATCTAAAAGGGGATATTAATATGGCAGTTATAGAAAAAATTACGGAAATAAACGATGTTTTAAAAGATATTTTTAATTTTACACAAACTAATGAAACAGTAAAAGCGGACTTTGATGAATATCTTGCGACAATAGGGTCAAGAAATATACCTCTTAACCAAATGGAAAAAATATTCTTGCCTTATATTTTTGAACGGAAATTGAATGATAAATTTGTGTTGGAAATGTATGCAGAAAACGCTGATAATAAAGATATTATTGAAGGATTTTTGAACGCTCAGGCTTCTATTTTTGAAATTAAAAAAATTCTTAAAAACGGATTTGAATTATATAATTTGGTAAATGAAAAAACTTATACCGTTTCTTCGCTTACAAAAATGACAAATTTTAGAGGTGTTTATTCAGGACAATACATTGTCGGAAGAATTTTTGAGTTAAAGGGTGAATATTTTATTATAGAAATATCAAATATTCTTTCTCATTCTCAAAAAGCTGAAGCGTACAGATTTGCGGTAATGAAACTTATCCAAAATCCTCGTACTTTGTATTATGATAATCCTGCAAAAGAAGAAGAAATTAAATCTACCATTAAAGAAATGTATGACAAATTTACCAATGCATTTGGTACAGACATTATTTTAACAACAAACAAACACGCAGATGATATTATCGGAGCTTTTAACGAAGGTGAAGAAATCGATCTTAGCGATAAAATATCAGATATAACAAACTACAGATTTTTCCACGTAAAAGAATTAGAAAATAATTATACAAATTTTCTTGAAAATTCAATGGGCGGATTTGCATCACACAACGAAACTTATGATGTAGCGGTTATTTTTGATAAAGACAAAGGTTTGTATGCAATTCCTTTCTACGAAACTTTCTGTCATATATTTGAAGACAAAGAGTCTGTAGAGAACGCAAAACAATGCATTGAATACTTCCTTGCAAACGAATCCGTTCCTAATACTATTTTGGAAAGAGTTGCTGATAAATATTCAAACTTTATGGATGTAGTAAACGAAATTATGGGTGAAAATTATACCTTTGATGTGCTTGTTAAAAAATACAAACCCGAATACTATCAAAATACCTTGTATTCATCAGCAACAGTTCTGTTCTGTTCAAATGCATTTTCACAAGTTTTTGATATAATATCCGTTCCAAAGCCGGAAAAACCTGCAGAACAAATTAAGAAAGTCGGCAGAAATGAACCTTGTCCTTGCGGAAGCGGAAAAAAATATAAAAACTGCTGCGGTAGGTAAATATAGAGGTAAGTATATTGGCTCTTAAAAACAATTTACGCATAAAAAATAAAAAGAGTTGAGATAATCTCAACTCTTTTTTCAATTCTTTTAAGCTATTTATTAAGCACGTTTACTTCCTGTTACAGAGATTTGGTGACGACCTTTAGCACGACGTCTGTTCAAAACTTCTTGTCCGCCGGGTGTTGCCATTCTTGCTCTAAAACCGCTTACGTGTTGTCTTTTAAGCTTTGTTCCTTCTAGTGTACGTTTCATGATTCTATTTCCTTTTCAGCTAATTTTACTTATAATAGTCTTATACTATATAAAACATGCTTTTTAGTCAAATACATGTTTAAGCATTGTAAAGAGAGGGTATAATGTCATACAAAAAAATAGGTTTCATAGGCTCCGGTAAAATGGCAAGCGCTATTATTAAAGGTCTGATAAAAACAGGGTTTACAACTTCGGAAAATCTTTTGGCAACAAAGTCGAATCCTGACGGGTTAGAAGAAAAATCAAAAGAACTCGGAATAAAAATAATTTTAGACAATAAAGAACTGGTAAAAAATTCTGACGTAATTTTTGTATCTGTTAAACCTAATCAGGTTATTGGTGTTTTAGAAGAAATAAAACCCTTTGTAACTTCTGACAAGTTGATTGTTTCAATAGCGGCAGGTGTAAGTATTAATAAGATAGAATCCAATCTTCCTGACAATTCTAAAGTTATTCGTGTTATGCCAAATACACCAATGCTTGTAGGTGAAGGCATGAGCGGAATTGTCGGTGGGGTAAATGCAAAAGAAAAAGACGTAGACTTTATTAAATCATTGCTTTCTACAATCGGGAGATGCATTGTAGTTGATAATGAAGACCAGCTTGATATTGTTACTGCTATCTCAGGTTCAGGACCTGCTTTTTATTACAAGGTTATTAATGAAATTGCTCGTGCCGGTGAAAAACTCGGTATGGATTATGAAAAAGCATTACTACTCAGTATCCAAACCGCTATCGGTGCAGGAAAAATGGCACTAAATCGTGATATATCAATGGAGCAACTTATCTCAAATGTTGCAACAAAAGGCGGCTGCACGGCAGTTGGTGTTGACTGCATGAATGAAAACAACACAGAAAAACTTTTCTATGATGTTATAAAAAACACAACAGAAAAAGCCCACGCACTCGGAAGAGGGTAAAGGGGTAAAGGGGTAAATATAGTATTTGTCAGGTGGAACCTGACCTACTATAGGCTTTCGTGCATTATAATGCACGCTACTGGCTTACTTGTGGCTTTTTGTACAGCATTACCTATCTTTGTATTAGCTCTAAACAAAATTGTATTGTTTTTTATTTGATAATTTGTTATTCCATAATTTTGAATATTGTTCATAATAAACCTTTCCTGATGTTTACCAACTTTGTACTACACTTTGTTACTCCATACAAGTTCGCTAAATTTTCAGAATTGTATAATTTTTTAAAATAATTTACAAATTGTTACAAAAGTTGCTTAAAAATCAACAATATCAACATTTTTATTTAATAGACAACTTCATGAAAATATTGTAGAATAAACTTATGAACGATTTAGTACAGATTCAAAACTTAATTTATATTATTCGTGGTCAAAGAGTTATGCTTGACAGCGACCTTGCTCGACTTTATGAAGTTGAAACAAAAGTTTTAAACCAAGCAGTTAAAAGAAATATTGAAAGATTCCCAGAGGATTTTATGTTTCAATTGACAAAAAATGAGTATGAAGTTTTGAGGTCACAAATTGTGACCTCAAAAATATATGAAGCCATAAGTTTACTAATGGATAGAACTAAACCCTCAAAAATCGGTTTTAAAACCGATTAAAATTGAGAGTATTTGCAAGCATGTTAAAAAAATGGACAGGAAAAGGATTAATACATTTAACATTGATAATAACTTCGTTGTTATCAATATTTCC
>CADBXV010000014.1 GCA_902798645.1 uncultured bacterium | reverse complement strand
ACAAAATCAAACTTTCTCAAATCGGCAGAATAGAAAACACCCAACAAATGACTTGTAATTGGATGGGACCTGAAGACCAAAGTGTATTAGACACTACTTTAGCTTATGAGCAGGTTGCAGTTGATTTAACTGCTTGGCTTGCACAGAATGAGCCTGACAAATATGTTAAAGAAGTTTTTGATTTTGGCTTATTGGAGGATTTTGACCATTTGTACAGATACGCTCAATTTGCTTACGCAAGGGAGGGTACAAAGCCTTGCGATATAGTACAAGGTCAAACTGATGTAATAACAGGGCGTCCTACTCAGCATCATCACAACTGCAACGGACTCAGAAAACGTAAACACTATGACAAAACAACCGCTTCACCTCAAACAAAGGTTAATATTTTAACCGTTTTATCGGGTGAACAACAAACACACAATTTTTATGCAGAACACGGGTTTATGTATGGCGACCACACACTTAGAGAAACTTATGCAGAGATTAAAGATGTCGAGGAAGAACACGTTACAATGTATGAATCCTTGATTGACCCGAGTGAAAGCTTATGGGAAAAATTCCTTGTCCACGAGTTTACAGAAGTTTGCAACTATTATACTTGTATGGAAGATGAAGTTGACGAAAGAATTAAAAAGACATGGGAAGTATTCTTGGATATGGAACTTGGTCATCTTCAAATCGCATCAGAGCTTTTCAAGAAATATGAAAAACGTGATCCGGAGGAGGTTATCGGTTCAGAGATTATTCTTCCTTGCAGGTTTGTAAGCCAAAAAGAGTACGTTCAAAAAGTTTTGGAAAAAGAGGTGAATAAACGACTTGCACCTGAAGGAGAGTTTTATAAAACTATTGAAGAAATTCCTGAAGATTGGGCAAGTTATCCTATTCAGGAAAAACTTGCGGAGATGTCAGCACCGAGTGAATATGCGGTAAAAATTGGTTCAATCCGATGCGACAGAGATGTTGTATCAGCCCAAAAAAGCTTAAAGGCTAAGCAAAGCGAGATTTTAAGAAAAGGTTTGCAGGAAAGAGCCGTTGCGGATAATACGGTTTTACCTAATGAGTTAGACGAAATGATAGAAGAACATGAATCAAGAAAAGAAGAAAAAGAGATGTTGATATAGTACAAAAGAAGTCGGGTTTCAGTTTAAAGCTCGACTTCTTTTTATTTCTTGTTTTTTGCAGTATAATAAATATATTGAAAATTGAATACTACAATCGTATGGTTATGCCGAAGTGGTGGAATGGTAGACACGTGCGTTTCAGGTGCGTATGGAGCAATCCGTAGGGGTTCAAGTCCCCTCTTCGGCATATAAAAAAGATATTGACCTATGTCAGTATCTTTTTTATTATGAAGTTGTGGTCGGGCTCGAATCACCTTTTGGGGGTTCAGCGACTTGCGAACAGAGGCTGGAGTGCTTTTGCGATTGTGCGAACAGCACAAGAAGCAAAACACGGAATTGCCGTTTAACGCGAGCAAGTCAAGACAAGTCCCCCCATCGACACCATTTTAATAATGTTGGGCAAGTATGCCCAACCTACGTGCTCTTTTAAGCTGACAAGCCGATATACCCTTTTTAGCATTTAAAAATGTATTAAGAGCATAAAACCATTTTCTTAAATCTGTATATGTATCTTCAAAAATAGTTCCTTTGAAGATTGAAAATGTATTGTTACAATGCTTACAAGTAAATAATTTCTGTTGGTCTTTTCTTCTATAAACCTTATGACTTCCGCAATGGGGACAAACGACTTCTTCATACCTTATTTTGATAAAGTATTCGATAACTTTTTCTTATGTTGGAAATTTTTGGTTAAATTCTAAAAAGTTCATCGTTTTGTCCTTTGCCTTACACTATTATTATAGCGTTTGACTACGACACATGTGGTCATAACCCTTGAGTAGAGACGATTTAAGTCTGTTTTGAGACATAAAACTTTACAATCTATTTTTGCTCTAACACATTATACTAGAGTTTTAATGACATTATTTTAAATTTTTGAAAGAGCATATCAAACATGATATAATTGCACTAAAAATTAAAGAGGGCTTGTTCAATATGGAAGTAAATAAAAGTCAAAAAGGAATACAATTTGAGCATGAATGCTTTGAATGGCTAAAGAAACAGGGATTTGAAAATCTTGAACTAACCAAAATAAATTCAGATTATGGTGCTGATATTGTTGGTTTTTATGGCGGTAATAAATATGTTATAGAATGTAAAAATCATTCTCATAAACAAGGAGTTAGACCAATTCAATCTGTTGTATATAGTAAAGCATATTACCAAGCAACTCGTGCAGTTGTAATGAGTAAAACCGAATTTACGAATAATGCTAAAAAATTAGCTTCTTTAAATTTAGTTCTTCTTATTTCAAGTAAAGAAATGGTTGAAAAGAATTTTGAAGAATTAAGATGTAAATTATGGAAAGATGAAATTGATGAACAAGTTAATATTGATAATATTAAGATTTTATTCGAGGAATATGAAGTAATAAAAAAACAATTAGGCAAAGTTCCTATTAGAAAAGATTTACCAACCAAACTTAGAAATAAAATTGACAAGATGGGTGGAATAAATAAATTCTTAAAGCAAATTGGTGATACTCCTGCTAATACAAAGCCAACTCCAGAGATTCTTAAAAATGAATATTATAGAATTAAAGAAAAATTAGGGAGAGTTCCTACATTAGAAGATATAAAAAAACATACAACTTTAAGGTCTGCAAATCCTTTTCATGAGTACCCACTTACAAAACTTCAAAAAGAATGTGGTGATATTCCACATTGCGATAGAAGTTATACAAAAGAGGATTTAGTAAGACAATATGTGGAATTATCTGATAAGATTGGTTGTCCTGCATCTTATACAGATATTAAAAATTGCTATGGCGAAAAGCAATATATGAGGTATAAAAGACTTTGGGGCAGTTTTAAAAATTTTTTAGACGACATTAATGTTAATTATCATGAAGCATATAAAAAAAGACAAATGAATTCAAATGACTATATTGAAATATTAAGATTAATAAACAAACTTCTGATTACAACAGGAATAACAAAACAAGTACAATACAAAGATTTTGAAAAATTAAAATTTGATAATAAACCTTTAATAAGTATTAGTGTAATATCTAAAAAGTTTAATGGTTGGACAAATGTTAAAAAGATATTAGAAGAAACTGATTAATTGTTTTACATCACATAATCAGGTGTGCGAGATGGGATAATTCCGAAAAAAATTATTAAAAATGTAACAATAATTATTCTCTTTAACATGTATTAATTATATAATAAATTTTATAGTTTTTAATACTATAATAGCGAGGATTTTTATGTTTGAAGATTTGCTAAAAAAATATATAAATTTTAAAAATATTACATTTTCATTTATATTGTTATTATTTTTATTTTTTATCTTTTACTGCGAAGATATAGCAATAATGTTTTTTGCATCATTTGTTATAGCTTGTTCATTAAATCCTATTGTTGATAAACTATCAAAAAAATTACCAAGAGGGATTGCTGCAGAAATTGTTACAGCAGGATTGTTAATAATTTTACTCTGCATCTTTGTTCCTGTATGTATTGTTGCTTTTGAACAAATAAGTTTATTTATTAGCAAATTGCCTGAATATATAGATAACTTTGATGAATTTATTTTTCGAGCACCAATTCTTAACAAATTCCATTTTCTTGCAAATAATGCAGACAATTTTATGGAACAAATTTCTTTATCTTCTTCAGACTTGTTAACTCAAGCTGTTGATATAGGAAAATGCATCGGCAAATCATTCATGTACTTAATTGTTTCAATTATAATAATTTTTAATTTGGTTTCTGACAAAGAAAAGATAAAAAATTATTATCTTAGAATCTTTCCTTCCAATATGCGCAAAAAAGCAGAAAACGTCAGCAACATTATATCAGATAAAATGGGCGGTTACTTAGTTGCATTAATTGCAACCTCCGGCAGCGTAGGTATAATAATGCTTATCGGTTTATTACTTTTCAAAGTTCCATATGCACTACTCCTTGCCGTACTAACAGCTGTGTTTGATATAATACCTGTTATAGGTCCTACATTAGCAATAATAGTATGTATTTTAGCAGTATACGAATCCGGAACTTTTACCGTAATTTGTGTTATTGCAACTTTTGCTTTGGCTCAATTAATCGAAAATAACATTATAAGACCATACATTTTGGGCAAAGTTATGCATGTACACCCGATTGTTATATTTTTATTTTTATTTATTGCCGCAGAATATCTTGGATTTGTAGGTGTAATATTTGCTCCTGCGCTTGCAGCACTTGTAGCAGTTTTATTTGAAGAGTTGTACTTAAAGAAAATTAATTAAAAACACATAATTAATTCTTTTATAAATCTATATACCTATTGTCCATATTTGTCGTATGCATATTTTATTATAAAACTATCGAAGTTATCACAATTACGCAAATAGAAATGAGGTTATTATGATTTTTGCAATTATTTTAATTTTATTGATTATGAGTTTAATTAACAAAACTCTTAACACATTAGAACACAGACAAAAAATTTTATGCTATGACATGCAAATTCTAAATCAAAAGATTAAAGCAGAAGAAAGAAAAATTTGGTAAATTTTATATTTAATTTATTCCATGTTAAACTTGTTGTATGAAAAAAATTGCTCTTATAAGCCATGGCTGTGCCAAAAATTTGATTGATTCCGAACTCATGTTGGGTATACTTACCGAAAACGGATATCAAATTACACTAAATGAAGATGAAACAGATATTGTAGTAGTGAATACCTGCTCATTTATATGTGATGCAGAACGTGAATCAATAGGAACAATTCTGGAGCTTGTTGAAAAAGGGAAAAAAGTTATTGTTGCAGGGTGTTTAGCACAAAAACACCCAAAAGAACTTAAAAAAGAAATTCCTGAAATTGCAGGCATTGTTGGAACAACAGATTTTAATAAAATTATTGAAGTTGTAAAAAATATTGATAATGATTATATTGCTGAAGTCAATGAAAAGCCTGATTATATTTACCCTGAAAATGTTGAAAGACAACAAATAACGATGGGCGCAAGTTCATATATTAAAATTGCCGACGGATGCAATTACCGCTGCGGATATTGTATAATTCCATACCTCAGAGGCGATTATCATTCAAGAAAGATGGAAGATATCGTTACGGAAGCCAAAAAACTTGTTAAACGTGGTGTTACGGAAATAATCCTGATAGCTCAAGATACAACTGGTTATGGAATAGATATTTATAAAAAACCAATGCTCGCCCAACTTCTTAAAGAATTAAATAAAATAGAAGGATTAGGCTGGATTAGAATTATGTATGCTTATCCTACAACAATGAGTGACGAACTGATTGATGCAATTGCTAAACTCGATAAAGTAGTTAAATACGTAGACATTCCACTCCAACATTCTCATCCTGAGGTGTTGAAACTTATGAACCGACCTGCATACGACTACAAACCTTTGATTGAAAATATTCGAAAACATATTCCGAATGTATCTATAAGAACTACATTTATAGTCGGATACCCCCAAGAAACAGAAGAACACTTTGAACATCTTAAACAATTTATCCAAGATATGAAATTTGACAGAGTAGGTGTTTTTGAATATTCAAGAGAAAAAGGTACACCGTCTTATAATATGAAACCTCAAGTCTCCAAAAAAATTGCCCATCAAAGATTTAAAGAATTAATGAAAATTCAACAAAAAATTTCATTAGATAGAAATCGAAATTTTATCGGTAAAGAACTTCCCTGCATAATTGAAGCTTTTTCAGACAACGGCGAAGTTGTTGCAAGAACACAATATGATGCACCTGAAATAGACGGAACAGTAAGTATCAAAACCGACAAACACGTTATACCCGGCGATATTGAACAGGTAAAAATCATTGATGCCACAGAATATGACCTTATCGGAGAATTGTAAATTTTTGTAACAAATATAGTGTTTATATAAGCAACTTTTCCGATTAAATATACTTTATATAGATAGAGTATATAAGGAGAACATTATGGGCGGAAATATAACACTTGCTAACAGACCTATTCGCATCACTGATATTAAGGATCCAAGAGCATTAAACATAGCAAATGATGTTAATTCACAACAAGATTGGCGCAAAGATTCAATATCTAAAGCAGGAATTGGTGATGAATTTCTAACCGGCGCAGAACTTACGGAATTTAAGGCCCAACTAATTAAAGAGCTTATGGGTGATTATATAATAGAACAAAAAAAAAGTGCAACTATAAAAGCTGACAGCATTATAGAAGATGCAAGATATTCCGGCGGCAATGGTTTTCTAAAAGCATGCGGTGATACATGGCATTCTTTTTGTAAATGGATTGGCTGGTAGTTGATTATACCTTTGACATTACTAAATCTAATTCGCCTAGCATTTTTTTATCTTCTTCTGATTTTGAACCGCAAGTTGTTAAATAATTTCCGACAAGAAGTGAATTTATACCGGCAATAATACCAATTTTTTGGTTATATTCACTCAATCTTGTTGTTCTACCGCCGGCATATCGCAACATTGCCTTTGGTAAAATCATTCTAAAAATACAGATTGTTTTTAAGATTTCTTCCTCATCAATCTTACTTTCGTATCCTTCTAACGGCGTTCCCTTGATTGGGTTAAGAAAATTTATAGGAACAGTTTTTGGATTAAGTTCCTTGAGAGAAAGAGCCATGTCAACTCTGTCTTCTCTTGATTCTCCCATACCTATAATTACACCACAGCATGCTTCCATACCATGTTTTGTTATCATTTTAACTGTATTAACACGATCTTCAAAATTATGTGTTGTACAAATTTGACTATGATAATTTTTTGAAGTGTTGATATTGTGATTAAATCTTTCAACCCCTGCTTCTTTAATCTTTATAACCTGTTCTTCAGATAAAAGTCCCAAAGATGCACAACAGTGAATTCCCTCAATTGATGCAACCGCTTTAATCATTTCCAATATTTTTTCAAAATCCTTTCCCGTAGGAACTCTGCCTGAAGTTACTATGCAAAAACGAGTTGCACCGTTTTCTTTTGCACTCAATGCAGCATTCTTAACTGTTTCGACATCAAGAAGCGGATGACATTCAATCTCTGCGTGATTATGCTTTGATTGAGAGCAATATTTGCAATTTTCAGAACATTCACCTGTTTTTGCACTTATAATACTGCATGCTTCCACTGTATTGTCAAAATTTTCCAGCGTAATTTTATGAGAAATATTAATTAATTCTTCTAATGGTTCTTCATATAATTTTAAATATTCGTCTTTTGTTAAATTTGTGTAATCCATAGTTTATCCCTCTTATATATTTCGGCAGGAGTAAATATTTTTACCTCCAAACTATATGATAACACAAAAAAAAAATATAACCTACACTCTGTTCATAGAAAGCAAAACTTCTTGAGGGAGATAAGTATTCTTAACTGCAGAGTCTGTGTTTGCCATAAAGAATTCAACTGTTTCTCCTTCCTCAACACCAAGTTTGTCAAACGGTATACATACATCAATAACATCTTCATAAACCATTTTTATTCCTTCCGGATTATCGAGAGTCCAAATATCAGGATGCAAAACAGTCGTTAAACGTAAAGGATATAAAGTATCTTTTATTAAAGTTAACGTCAGTTCGTGTTCAAATTTTTCCGTCAAAATCGGATACGGATTATCCGTTCTGCTAATCAGTCTTATGTGCGCTCTGTTACCGACTCTGCTGGCATTTCTTGTATATATATAAAACTGGTTAATTCTGTCTACAAAACTGATATCACCGGCGCTTTTACTTACGTGAAGTCTAAAATAAATATTATTTTTATCACACCCAAAATCTATTTTATCAACATTTTTATTTTCTCTGAATACAGGCCCGTCCAACATGGAAATACTGCCTGCATTATACCAGTCATCCGCACTTTTACTCATACCATCCATACATGGTGATATTGCACGTTTCGGAAGCTTAAACGGCAATTCTATTTTTGTAATTATTGAATTATCAAGATATTCAGGATATTGTATCCCCAAAATTGTATAAACGTGTTTCAGTCGTTCTCTAAACATATAGTCAAACAAAAAGTCTTGACCAGAATTGTTCGGTTCACCATACCACCAAAACCAATCACTACCTTGTGCAATCAATAATTCTCGTTTTGCTGCAGATATGTTCGGATTATTTTTATTATTTTTTCTAAACTCATTAAAATCATCTTTTGTATTCTTAAGTGCAGCCCAAGCTTTATTCTTTTCAGGCTCTCCAATCCAATATTGGAATGTTTTATCTATCCAAGAACCGGAATAAATCTTTTTTAAACTCTTTTTATGCTTATCCTTCTGTATATAATCGCTAATTAGTACAGTTTCTAATGTGTCATCCTGCTCTATCATTCCGTATATTTTTTCTAAAAATTCAATTCCGTCATTTTGATAATTTTCCCAGCAATTTTCGCAGTCAGATGCTATTGTCAGCAAATGACTGTCATCAGGAGAAACAAGAAGTTTGTTTTGAATAGTTTTAATTTTTTCATACAAATCCCCTGCTGCCATATCAGAATTTATTCCTGCATATTCAAAATTTATAAGATTAGGGATTGAACGATCTCTAAAAATTATATCAATGTCTGAATGTTTTGTTTGGTAGTTATAAACTTTTAACAAATGGTACGGATCAGATAAATTGCCTTTAAAATCTCTTATAAAATCAAAATTTATTGAACTTGACAAAATTCCTTCATCGGATATTGTCCAGCTTATTCCTTCATGTGCAAATACAGTAAGTGTTTTTGGACCTATACAAAGTTCCGGAGGCCACATTCCTTTTGGTCTTATACCAAAAATATCTTCTATCCTGTCTAATGCTGCTCTAATTTGAGTTCTCGCATCGTCACCCATGCCCAATCTTTCCGGAAGCCCCATTGATGTCAAAGCTGTTTTTGCCGAAGCTTTTGCATCAATAAGAATCGGTAAGATTGCGTGATAATAAGGACTTGTAGTAAGTTCTATACGACCTTCTTCTATATATTTTTTAAATGTAGGAATTATTTCCCGTATGATTTGTCTTTGAATGTTTAATATTTCAATTCGATCATCTTTTGTATAACAATACTTTTTATCACGCAACTCTTTTAATCTAGGATATCTGTCGTAGTGTACGGGATCTATCCAAACAAGATTAAACACTGCCATTAAATCCGCATATTCCTGTGCATTAAAATCGTCTATTCCAAAATTTTCCTGACTGAATCGTTTTTGATACAAATTCCTATACGTTTCATTTTTATAAACCATTGTTTCAAATTTTGTATTAAAAAAATTATTCAGAATAAAAGATTTTTCTTCATCAGACAAATTATCCGTATCCATAACAGTTAATTCCGAATGGATATCATTAACATTATTTTCAGCATAATCAATAATCGAATCCAAAAGAGCCGGAACAATGTTAAAATTAAGCTTTAGTTTAGGAAACTTTTCCAAAATTAGAGCCATATCCAAGTAATCCTTCACTGCGTGAAGCCTTACCCAAGGCATTAAATATGTTCCTTCCAACTCATAAACCGGTTGATGCATATGCCAATATATGGCAAGCGATAGTTTTTTCCTGTTCATCTTGCAGATATTATACATTATTTTAACTACTTCTGCAATAAACAATATGTTGCATGTTGCAAAGTATTAAATTTCATAATATGTTAAATACTATAAATCCCTATCAACAAAACAAAAGGAATATGTGGGGGTAAATATATTTGGTTGGTTGAACATTCAAAGCAATTACAGAAAAAGGGAAATTAATGCGACAGATAAAAATCCAATATTCACAAGCTGTAAATTATGCTAAAATGATTGGTGTACCGCTTATCGCCGGAGGATTCATGCAAATAAATAATACTAATAGCCGACAACAAATTGACTTAAAAGGTGTAAGATATGTTAATGGGAATAGTGTTAAAAATGATAACACACCAAAAGACAAATCAGATATCTTAATAGGAGAGCTTGATAAAATGAGTACAATTAACAATGTTGGTATCACTAAACCTGAATTTGAACTTGGTCTTTCAAAAGAAGAACTGGAAAAAAGAACACATAAAGACTATTTAACAACAAAAAAAATGTTAGCCGTTGATGCACCTGAATATTTGGCACTATCTGACGGCGATAAAGAAGCTTTAAAACACCTTACAAAAGCAGCTGCAAGACTTGATAAAGTAGAAATGGTTTTAGATGACCACAATAACCTTGCATTCAAAGAATACCTTGAAAAAGAGATTGCGAAAGGAAACGAAGATGCCAAACTAACAAAAATTCTTTTTGATGCACAAAAAGGTATTTTTGCACTTGATAGAGATTCAAACATGATTAAGCTTGCAAAAGGATTAGAGCCTAAAAAAGGTATCGGAGTTTATCCGCCTGATTTAACAAAAGATGAATTCCATTCAATCTTAATAAAAATGATGAAAGAAGGAAAAGTATATGAAGTTGCAAAAATTCTTAATCAGCGTTCCGTAGTTGAACGTAACGGAGAAGAACTTAAAGCAACTGACTACGTTGATTATTTTAAAGAAGATTTTGAATATATGGCATCGGAACTTGAAAAAGCCGCTAAAACTTCAACCAACGCTGATTTTAATGAATACTTAAAACTTCAGGCAAAAGCTTTAAGAACGGCTGATCCTATGCTTGACGGCTACGCAGATAAAAAATGGGCAACACTTCAAGATACACCTCTTGAATTTACAATCACAAGAGAAAATTATTCTGACGAAATGACAGAATCTGTTGTAGAAAATGAAGAGCTTAAAAAATTATTAGACGAAAACGGAATTATTCCCGTTTCAAAAGACTGTCTTGGCGGTCGTGTAGGAATAGTTAATAAAAAAGGAACAGAAGCAATTTTGAATGTTAAAAAGTATTTACCTCTAATGGCGCAAAATATGCCATTAAACGATAAGTATGTTCAAAATATTTCTGCGGATAAAGAATCAAAACAAACAATGGTTGATGTTGATCTTGTCGGTGTTTACGGTGATGTAGGTGAATATCGTGCAGGGATTACCTTAGCTGAAAACTTGCCAAATGACGATAAATTATCAATACAAGAATTAGACGGAGGAAGAAGAAATGTTTATCACAGACAAATCCGTTTAATAACTTCAGAAGATGCAAAAGAAAAAATGCAAAAAAGACTTGATGCAATTCTTAATCCAGAACTGCATAAATACTATAATGACGAAGCAGACCACTGGTTTACGGTTGGTCACGAAAACGGACACTCACTAGGGCCAAAATCAGGAACGGAAGGTTTAGGAAAATATAAATCAATCATTGAAGAAAATAAAGCCGATATGGTTTCTCTTGCTATGCTTGATGTCCTAACTGAAGCAGGAATGTACACTCCTGAACAGAGAGAACAAATAATAATTACATACGCCGCAGATAACATGATGATGGCAAAACCGACTATGAGCCAAGCACACAGAGTCCGCTCGGTAATGCAAAACTACTTCTTTATTAAAGAGGGCGCAATAACAATATCACCTGAAGGTGTTTTAGATGTTAATATAGATAAAATGGTTCCGACAGCTCAAAAAATGCTTAAAGAAATTATTGAAGTTCAATTAAGCGGAGATTTTTCAAGAGGAGAAAAATACGTTAACGACTATTTTGTATGGACACCTGAGATGGATACAATGGCACAGAATATTAAAAAGGTGTCAAAAACTCTAAACGGAAAAGTAGAATCTCCGCTTGCTGATAAACTGATAAAAGAATAGAAGAAATTAGTAACAGTCAGCAATTTCCCTCTCCATTGGGAGAGGGAAGAAATTCAAGTTGAGGAATGATATTCATTTTAATTCCGAAACTTAGAATTTCGGGTGAAGGTTGAACATATGATAAAAAAATCTGACCCTCACCAAGTTTATAGGTCGGGTTTCAACCCGACAAAAAAATTATATAGTAATAACCATAATGGCGAAGCTTGCTCTGCCATTATGGTTATAAATTTCTTATTCACTCAATAACTTTGACTAATATCTTGCCAAATACTTGTCAATTTCCCACTGAGAAACATATGTTCTGAAATTGTCCCACTCTATTTCTTTTGCAGTTACAAATTCGTCAACAATATGTGCGCCAAGTGCTGTTTTTGCTATTAAAGAGCGTTGCATATAATCTAACGCTTCTTTTAAGCTCCCCGGAAGTGATTCAATTTTTAAGCGTTTACGTTCTTTTTCAGAAAGTTTATAAATATTTGATTCAACAGGTTTCGGCGGTTCAATTTTATTACGAACACCATCTAAACATGCTGCAAGAATTGTTGCAAACGCAAGATAAGGATTACAGCTCGGATCCGGAGAACGAAGTTCTACACGAGTAGAAACGCCCCTCTTTGCAGGAACTCTTAATAAAGCACTTCTATTTGCAAGTGACCATGCCATATATACAGGTGCTTCATAACCCGGAACTAATCGTTTGTAACTGTTAACTGTCGGATTAAGGATTGCCGTAATACTTTTGATATGTTTTAACATTCCGCCTATTGCATATCTTGCCGTATCAGAAAGCTGATATTCAGCTTTTGAATCATAGAAAGCATTTTTACCTTTTGCATCAGAAAGTGAAATATTACAGTGCATACCCGAACCGTTAATTCCGTACACAGGCTTTGGCATGAATGTTGCATGCAATCCGTACTGAGCGGCAACAGCTTTTACTGCAATTCTGAATGTTACAACATTATCTGCCGTTGTAAGAATATCAGAGTATTTAAAATCAATTTCGTGTTGACCGTCTGCAACCTCATGGTGAGATGCTTCGATATCAAAACCCATGTCTTGAAGTGTACTTACAATGTCTGAACGAACTTCTTCTCCCAAATCATCAGGTCCGACATCATAATAGCCTGCTCTATCGTGGGTTTTTGTAGTAATGTGACCTTCTTCATCTTTTTCAAACAGGAAGAATTCTGCCTCCGGCCCTACATTCATTGATAAGCCCAGTTTTTTAGCCTCTGCCATTAATCTTTTTAAGTTACAACGTGGACAACCTTCAAATGGTGTACCATCAGAATTATAAATATCACAAATTAAACGAGCTGAATTTCTTCCGTCTTGCTCTTGCCATGGAAGAATTTGAAAAGTATTTTTATCGGGATAAAAGAACATATCAGAAGTTTCAATATTTCTAAATCCCTTTATAGAAGAACCATCCAACATAATTTCATTATTCAAAACTCTGTCAATATGTTCTGAAGGAACTGCAAGATTTTTTACCTGACCGTTTATATCAACAAATTGAAGTTTGATAAACTGAACATCGTATTCATCAATCATTCTTTTGATATCTTCATCCGTATATTGTTTTCCGCTAAGCGGTTGATGCATAAATTCCATACTCTCATCCTCCATTTATCTTATTGGTTTAATAATATCTTATTTTCTCTAAAAAGGTCAATATATTTCATATTAAAAATATATAAAAAATTTCGTAAACATTTGTTACAATTAGTGGAAATTATATTGTTTATCTAATAGAATGTAGAAGGAGAAAAGATAGAGGGGATTTTTGCACATGGAGAATTCTAGTAAAATACTTTTACCGAATGACGTTAGAAGATTACTGAATGTTGATAATAAAGAGATAGTTGAATTATGTAAAAAAACTTCTGTAAACCCTAAGAAAAATAAGCTTGGACAGATTTATTTTTCTATTGATGAAGTTAAAAAATTGAAGAGTGCCAAATCCTCATTGTTAACAGGAAATGGAATTAAGAAAATGAATAAAAAAGAAACTTTACCCGTTATGACAAAACCGAATTCACAGGCTGTTGTAAATGGCTTATTAGATACATTAAACAAAATGGAAAGTAATATTACTTCTTCTATGACCAAATTAATAGACGAAAAGCTTGAAGGCATGGATGACGTTGTATTAGAACTTGTTCGCTGCAAAACCGAAAATGAAAACCTTAAAAATAAAGTTAACGAATTAAACAAAGAAAACTTTAAGCTTAAAAACATCTTAAGCAGTTTCAGACCTCTTGTGGCAGGATTCTATATTAAAAAAGAAGAAGAAAATAATATTTTACTGTAAAGACAGTAGGGCAATAGGGTAATAAGGCAATAAGTACAAATTTTCTCTTAAATTCCTTGTTCAGCAGCCCGAATAAAAAAGAGAAAGGAATAAGGATTATGGCAGTAAAAGAAGAAGAAAAAGTTGCTGTATCTGATGAAAGACAAAAAGCTTTAAAATTAGCTATAGACAAAATAGAAAAAGATTTTGGTAAAGGCGCTATAATGAAGCTTGGCGACAAGCCTGCTGTTAGCGTAGAAACAATCCCAACCGGCGCTTTAGCTCTTGATGTTGCACTCGGCGTTGGAGGAATTCCGAGAGGACGTATTATAGAAGTTTACGGTCCTGAGTCTTCAGGTAAAACAACTCTTGCACAACACATTGTTGCAGAATGCCAAAAGAAAGGCGGAATTGCAGCATTTGTTGATGCGGAACACGCTCTTGATCCGGAATATGCAAGAAACTTAGGTGTAAACATTGATGAATTATTAATATCTCAACCTGATACAGGGGAACAAGCCTTAGATATTACGGAAGAACTTGTCCGCTCAGGTGCAGTCGATATTATAGTTGTTGACTCTGTAGCAGCTCTTGTTCCGAAAGCTGAAATAGAAGGCTCAATGGAAGATCAGCAAATGGGATTGCAAGCTCGTTTGATGTCAAAAGCATTAAGAAAATTAACAGGTATTATCGGAAAAACCAATACAACGGTTATTTTCATAAACCAATTAAGACAAAAAATCGGTGTAATGTACGGAAACCCCGAAACAACAACCGGCGGTAACGCACTAAAATACTATGCGTCTGTTCGTATGGAAATAAAGAGAGTAGAAGGCTTAAAAGGTGACGGAGAAGATGTAGGAAACCACGTTCGAGTAAGAGTATTAAAGAACAAAGTTGCACCACCGTTTAGGACTGCAGAATTCGATATCATTTTTGGTAAAGGTATCTGCAAAATCGGAAACATACTGGACGTAGCTGTTGATTTGGATATTGTTAAAAAAGCCGGTTCTTGGTTTAGCTTTAATGATGAAAAGTTGGGACAAGGCAGAGATAAGGCAAAAGAATTTTTAGCTGAAAATCCTGAAATTCTTAATACAGTTGAAAAACTGGTAAGAGAAAAATTAGCTGAAAATTCGTAAAAGAATACTTCAAGGGGCAATTTTGCAAAAAGCAAAATCGCCCCTTTTTATTTATTTTGTTAACTGCTTGACAAAAATCAATCTTTCCTTCATAATTGATAATGATAATAGTTATCATTTAGGGTAGTTGAGATTATGAGGAATTCGAAGCAAAAAGAGATTATTTTGCGTGCGTTGGATGAGCACAGAATTCATCCGACGGCAGAAGAATTATACCAATATATTCATAAAGAAAATTCGGATATTGGTGTAGCTACGGTTTATCGCAATCTTAACAAATTTGCGGAAAAAGGTATAATCCGCAAGATTATTGGTTTAGACGGTTCTTCACATTTTGACAGTTGTTTAGAACCGCACTGCCATTTTATATGCAGCTGCTGCGGTAAAATATATGACATTCCTATGACATATATAAGCAGAAATTTAATCGCAAAAGCTGAAGAATATACGGACTGTAGAATTACATCTATGGACATGACATTCAGGGGTTTTTGCAGAGAATGTGAAGAAAAGCATAGCAGTAATTTTATATATGACGAAAAGGAAACAGAGATGTTATTAACAGCGAGTATTTCTTAGACTGCTATTGTATATTTAACAATTTATATAAGTTAATATATTTGGAAACATATCTTTCCAAGTGGTATAATAAAAGTTCGCACAAAATTTAAGAATAAATAAATTATTTAAAGGAGACATATAACAATGGAAGCAACATTAGAACGATCTGCAGAGCAAAAATATTCAACAACAGAATTTATAGGTGGTAAATGGCAGAAAGAAATTAATGTAAGAGATTTTATACAAAGAAATTATACTCAATATAACGGTGATTCAAGCTTTTTAACAGGACCTACTTCTGCAACAAAAAAATTGTGGGAAGAATGTTGTAATTTATTCAAAAAAGAACGTGAAAACGGCGGTGTTCTTGATATGGACACAAAAATTGTATCTACAATAACTTCTCATGGTGCAGGATATATTGATAAGCCATTGGAAAAAATTGTCGGGTTACAAACCGATAAACCTCTTAAGCGTTCTCTTCAACCATTCGGCGGTATAAGAATGGCAGAAGGTGCTTGCAAATCTTATGGTTATGAAGTTGATTCAGAGATTAGCGAAATCTTTACAAAATACAGAAAAACTCACAACCAAGGTGTTTTTGATGCATACACACCTGAAATGAAGCGTGCAAGACATGCCGCAATTCTAACCGGTCTGCCTGATGCATACGGCAGAGGAAGAATAATCGGTGACTATAGAAGAATTGCTCTCTATGGTATTGACCGCCTTGTGTATGACAAAATTGAACAGCATAACTCTATTGATGGAGATATGACGCCTGAAAAAATTCAATTGAAAGAAGAAATCTCCGAACAAATCCGTGCATTGTGGGAAATGGCAGAACTTGGTAAAATTTATGGTTTTGATATTACTCAGCCTGCAAGAAATGCTCGTGAAGCAGTTCAATGGCTGTATTTTGGTTACTTATCAGCTGTAAAAGAACAAAATGGCGCAGCAATGAGTATCGGAAGAACTTCAACCTTCTTGGATATATTTATTGAAAGAGATTTACGTGACGGTATTATAACAGAAGAAGAAGCTCAAGAATTAATCGACCATTTTATTATGAAGCTTAGATTGGTCAAGTTTGCAAGAACACCTGAGTATAACGCACTATTCTCAGGCGATCCGACTTGGGTAACTGAATCAATCGGCGGTGTCGGTGTTGACGGACGTCACATGGTTACAAAAAACTCTTTCAGATACCTTCATACTCTGGAAAATTTGGGAACAGCTCCTGAACCGAATATGACAGTTTTGTGGTCAAAGAATTTACCGCATAACTTCAAACAATATGCAGCGCACATTTCTATTACAACTTCATCTATCCAGTATGAAAATGACGATTTGATGAGACCGATACACGGTGATGATTACGCAATTGCCTGCTGTGTATCATCAATGGTTGTAGGTAAGGAAATGCAATTCTTCGGAGCAAGAGCAAATCTGGCAAAATGCTTACTGTACGCAATTAACGGTGGTGTTGACGAAAGATTAAAAGAACAAGTAGGACCAAAATACAGACCTATTACATCAGAATATCTTGATTACAATGAAGTTATGGAAAGATACGAAGATATGATGGAATGGCTTGCAGGTTTGTATGTAAATACATTGAACGTAATTCATTATATGCACGATAAATACTGTTATGAGCGCTCTCAAATGGCACTCCACGACCGTGATGTAAAAAGATATTTTGCTACAGGTATTGCAGGTTTATCCGTTGTAGCTGATTCACTTTCGGCAATCAAGTATGCAAAAGTTAAAACAATACGTGATGAAAACGGATTGGTTGTTGACTATGTTGTAGAAGGAGATTACCCGAAATACGGAAACAACGATGACAGAGTTGACTCTCTCGCTGTAGATTTAGTTCATAAATTCATGAACATGATAAGAAAACATACAACTTACAGAAATTCTATTCCTACAATGTCTATTCTTACAATCACATCGAACGTAGTTTACGGAAAGAAAACCGGAAATACTCCTGACGGAAGAAAAGCCGGCGTTCCGCTTGCTCCGGGGGCAAACCCAATGCACGGACGGGATTCTAACGGTGCTGTTGCATCACTCGCATCAGTAGCTAAACTTCCGTTTAATGATGCACAAGACGGTATTTCAAATACTTTCTCAATTATACCGAATGCTTTGGGTAAAGACGAAGTATTTATGGGTGATTTAGATATACAGTTGGATTGCGGATGCTGTGAAGGAGTAAATATAAACGGACTTGATATGTAAGTGAGAAGAAAATAGGTCGGATTTACTAAGCCGACAATAAAAAGAGTTTATGCCCAACAAAAAGGAGAAAAAAAATGACAACTCAACAAGAAGAAAACTTAATAAATTTATTAGACGGATACGTAGAAAAAGGCGGACACCACTTGAACGTAAACGTATTTAACAGAGAAACTTTACTTGATGCTCAGGCTCATCCTGAAAAATATCCTCAATTAACTGTTCGTGTTTCAGGTTATGCGGTAAACTTCATTAAACTCACGAAAGAACAACAAGATGATGTTATATCAAGAACTTTTCACGCATCATTAGGTTCTTCAGTTTCTTCACAGCATATTGAAACAAAAACAGAAGAAAAAATTACTGAGTATGCACCCGTTCAAGAGGAAACTCATACCATACCAAGAACTAGTATTGGTTCTATGTCAATGCCTTCCGGTTTTAAAGGGATAAATAAAGGGGTAAATAAAGGAGCAACCACATCAATCTCTGAAAAAATACATTCAAACGTATAAGCAAATTTTTACCTGATATTGAAAAAAAATGGCGAGAGAATAGGAACATCTTCGCCATTTTTAAATTAATTAACACAATATGATATAATAATTTTATGGAAGAAAAAGAGCCAAAAAAAATTATCGGTCTGATGTCGGGAACTTCTTGCGACTCAATTGATGCAGCGCTTTGTGAAGTTTTGCCTGACTTAACTGTTAAATTAATTCAGGGAATTAATCATCCTTATCCTGAGCATATCAGGGCAAAAATTTTTCAGGCATTTAGAAATGAATTAAGCATAAAAGATCTTTGCCAGCTAAATTTTGCCATAGGAAGATGTTTTGCCGATGCCTGTAATATTTTAATTGGAGAATTTGGGAAACCGGATTTAATCGCAAGTCACGGGCAAACAATTTATCATTATCCGTTTGATGAAACATTAGATAATATTTCCTTAAAAAGTACACTCCAAATAGGAGAAAGTTCAGTTATATCAGCTCTTACAAATTGTCCGACTGTTTCAAACTTTAGAGAAAAAGATATTGCCGTAGGCGGTCAGGGAGCTCCGCTTGTTTGTTTTGCGGATGAAAAATGGTTTAGGGGTAAATATTATAATGAAAATGGTGACAGTATGAATTTTGCCATTCAAAATATAGGCGGAATATCAAACGTAACCGTTGTGTCAAACGAATTTGATACTTTTGGATTTGATACGGGGTGCGGAAACATAATGATTGACTACTGTACAAAAAAATTCTTCAATCAAAAATATGATAAAGACGGCATGATTGCTAGCGAAGGTAAAATTTGTGAAAGCTGGTTGGACTGTTTATCACAAGATGAATACTATTTTCATGAACCGCCTAAAACTACAGGGCGTGAATATTTTTCAACAAAATATATTGAAAATATTTTAAAAACTGCACCTGATGAGCCAAAAGATATTATTGCAACACTTACTGCACTAACGGCTAAAACTATTGCACAAGCTTATGAAAGATTTATTTACCCGTCCGTTCATATTGATACTGTTGTAATAGGCGGAGGCGGAGCTTATAATAAAACTTTGATGAAATTTTTACGTCAATACTTGCCGAATAGAATTGAACTCAAAACCCACGAAAATTTCGGCATCTCAAACAATTACAAAGAAGCTATGGCATTTGCACTTTTAGGGTATTGTAATTACTACGGAATTCCCTCTAATCTTCCCTCCTGTACGGGAGCTGAAAAAAGAGTTGTTTTAGGAAAAATGTGTTAGGGGTAAATATAAAAAAGTCGGTCAGATTTAATAATCCGACAAAATAGAAAAGGGAAAAATATGAGTGAATTAAATAAATTTATAAATATAAGAGAATATTTTTCAAAAAAATTAGAGCCAAGTGTTATAAACACCGAAAAAAGCAGTTGGGATTTTTTTATTAATTCTAATCCTGAAACTCAAACAGAGTATGAAAAAGCAGAAAATAAAATGTATTCTTTGTACAAAGATGAAACTACATACAATAAATTCAAAGAAATAGATAAAGATAAACTCCCGTCACATGAAGCCAAACAGCTAAAAGATTTAATCAGAGCATTTGACGAAGAACTTAATACAGGTGAAGTTAAAAAAGCTTTAAGAAAAAAAGAAGCAGATATCGGGCAAAAATACAATACATACATTCCGACAATTGACGGAAAAGAAGTTACAAAAGTTGAAATAACAAAAATTCTTCAAACTGAAACGAATCCTGACATAAGAAAAAAAGCTTATGAAGCAAAGGTTAAAGGCGGAGATTTAATCGCAAATGACTTGATTGAGCTTGTCAAAATGAGAAACGAATACGCAAAAACAAAAGGTTATGACAACTATTTTGACTATATGATTAGGGAAGAATATGATGTTGAACCCGAATTTTTGGATAAGTTAATTGATGATGTTTATTCAAAAGCAAAAGCTAAAATCAAAGTTATACAAGAGAAAAGACAAAAAGAACTCAAAAAAGAATTTGGGATAAATAAACTTGAAGCGTACCATTATGGTTTGCTTTTAGATTCAAATCCGGAAAAAGGGGTTAATGAAATATTAAAAAATAAAAATATAGAAAATATATCAAAACAAACTTATTTAGGAATGGGTTATGATATTGATAAACTTCAAGAAGAAGGAAAGCTTACACTTGACCTTTATCCCAGAAAAAACAAAAATACCCACGGATTTTGTTTCGGAATAGAAGCCGGAAAAGACTCAAGAATTTTAGCTAATCTGACAAACAACGTACAAAGCCTTGATACTTTAAACCACGAACTCGGACATTGTGTTTATGATTTATGGTTATCAACAGAATTGCCTTTTGTCGATAGACACCCCTCATCATCTGCAGTAACGGAAGCTGTTGCCATGATGATGGGAGATATTATGAAAAAAGAAGATATTTTAAAAGAAATTGTGCCTGAAGAATTATTACAAAAATTCAAAGAATCACACAAGGATGATGAAGCAAATTTTGTATCAAGAAGTTTGCAAATTATAGATTTTGAACGTGAATTGTACAAAAATCCAAACCAAAATCCTGCAGAATTGTGGGCAAATATTAAGAAAAAATATTTGAATAGAGATGAAAAACCGGATAACGAATGGGCAACAATTCCTCATTATTTAACACATCCTGGATATTATCAAAACTATTTTCGTGCAACACTAATGAAAGCTCAAATATACAATCATTTACACGAAAAACTTGGTAATATTACAGAAAACAAAATTACTGCAGAATATATGAATAAAAATATTTTTTCAAAAGGTGCTTCAATAGAAGAATATGACCTCATTAAGCAACTTACAGGAAAAGATTTTGGTGTGGAGGATTTTGTAAAAGGGTTGTAAAAGATTAAATAATAAGTTAAAATAAGAATATAGGCAAGGATGATGAACGCACCCTTACCCGTAGCCCTTAGTAAAGGACTTTGAGTGTAAGAACTATTGTTAATATCAGCAATAGTTCTTTTTCATTGATTTCCACTAACATTTTCACCTCTTTTCTTGTTAGTGAAAACAATAGTTAAAAGCCTTATAAGGCAGAGCAAACAATATATTTACCCCTCTTTAGCCTGTATTCTACTTTAAATGTACAGGTGTATTATATCAATATATTTTTCAAATAATCAATTATTTTAATTCAATACCCTTAATATATCTTGGTCTTCCTTTAACTTCATTAAATATTTGTCCTAAGTATTCACCAATTATACCCAAACAAAATATTTGAAGTCCGCCAAAAAATGCAAGCAAAATTACTAAAGTTGCCCAACCGCTTGGTGTTGTATGCAAAACATATTTTTCCAATAAAACTTCAAATGCAAGCAGAAAACTTCCCAGCATTGTTATTACACCGCAAGCAGCAATTATTCTCAAGGGAACAATACTAAATGCTGTAATTCCGTTTAGAGCTAAACTCGTTAAAGAAAAAAAGTTATATTTTGAACTGCCTAAAGCTCTGGGCTTTACATTAAAATGAACATAAGCTGTTTTTAAACCTATTTCATGGAAAAAGCCTCTTAAAAACAAACCTTCTTCTCTATATTGTTCCAAAATATCAAGAGCATGTCTGCTCACAAGACGAAAATCCGAATGGTTTGGAGGAATTTTTACACCCAATATATTCATTAATTTATAGAAACAAAGTGCCGTATATTTTTTGAAGAAAGAGTCCGTTTTCCTGTCATTTCTGATTCCTGATACAATATCCGCACCTTTGTGAAATTCATCCACAAAAACTTCTATAGCATTTTCATCTTGCTGTAAATCCGCATCAATTGACACTGCACAATCACAGCCGATTTCTCTGACACCTAACAAACCGGCTATTAAAGCCTTTTGATTACCGTAATTTCTGATAAATTTTGTACCCTTAATTCTTTCTCCGTACAAATTACGTAATTCTTCAATGATATACCAAGTGCTGTCCTTAGAACCATCGTCAACAAGATATATATAACTGTCTTCAGTTATTTTACCTTTTGTGATAATACCGTCTAACACACCTAAAAGTGTTTCTACCGTTGATTTAACTACCAGCTCCTCATTAAAACACGGAATAATAATTGCAAGTCTTGATTTTTGTTCGCTCATTGTATTCCTCTTAAAAATATAATACAATAAAAAGTGTAAATAAGAAAGAGGAAGTATGTCTGATAAAAAATTTGTTCTTAACGCTGATGATTTTGGTATGAGTGAAGCCTATAACACAGCAATATTGGAAGGTGCGCAAAACGGTTTTTTGAAAAGCACAAGCCTTGTCGCTAACGGCGAAGCTTTTGATGAGGCGGTGGAAAAAGTTATTCCTCAATGCCCAAATTTAGGTGTTGGCGTGCATCTTAATATTATTGAAGGGAAATCTCTGATAAGCGGACTAAATGAGCTTACTGATGAAGAAGAAAATTTTAATAATTCTTATGGCATGCTAATTTTTAAGGCATATAATTCTAAAAATAAAGAGTTTTTAGAACAGCTAAAAAAAGAATTTACGGCACAAATTGACAAAATTCGTAACGCAGGTGTGAAAATTACTCATATTGATTCACACGTACATACTCACGCAATTCCGCCGATATTTAAAATTGTTTGCGAACTTGCAAGAGAGTATGAAATTCCGCAAATCAGAACTCAACACGAACATTTTTACATGATTCCAGATGTTTTTGCTCATTTGAATCTAAAATATCCGATTAATCTTATTAAGATCGCATTATTGAACTCTTTTACTATAATAAATAAGCCGGCTGCAAGAAAATATGGACTTAATACAAACAATTATTTAATCGGTGTTGGTTATACATCTATGATGAATGGTTTAACGGTTTCAGAAGGGTTGTCATCAATCAAGAACAAGAAAAATATTGTAGCGGAAGCTCTTATTCATCCTTGCAGATACGAAGACGGAACAATTGATAATCATTTTACAGAATACAGAATCACTCGCAGTGAAAAATTAAAAAATAAAATTGAATCAATGGGATATGAAATTGGGAATTATATGTAGTTGTTGTCAGGTGAAACCTGACCTACTACGATTTTTACAGTTCAACTATATTTGTTTAATCAACAATCAAAAATGTGCTAAAATACACTAAATTATATAAGATTGTTAAATATATTGCTTTTGAATAATATAAAAAGCCACCCTTAAAAGGTGGCTTTTTAATATATTTATGGTTTACTCTTTTTTATTTTATTTATTAATTTTCCATTGCCCATTGTGAAGCATCATCATATGGTTCTGCCAAACCATCTTGCAATTTGATGATAAATCTATCTTTTATCATACGATTTTCTTTTTTATTACAACGGGAATTATAGTTGTCGTTTGGTCTTGTATCGGTAAATGTTGTCGGTACATCAGTAGAAACAATTGCAGGTTTCTTATTACAGTTGGACATTACATTTGGTCCTTTTTTACCATTTGCATCAATCACTACCAAGAAACCATCAGCCATACCGTTTATACTAGATGTTTTAGATTTATCAAATAAAATTGCAGTACCATCTTTAAAATACATTACACTCTTTGTCCATTGAGGCATTCCTGCACCGCCATCAGCAGCTGCATCTACAACATGTGTTCTTGTTTGCAACAGTGCATATAACGATTGAATAACATTACCGTCAGCATCGTAGATAGTATTTTCTGTATTAGTTGTCAGACCGGCATAATCAAATCCTTCCAGAGAAGCGTTCATTTGTCCGGCTTCAGACAAGGTATTGATTACCTTTCTTAAAGCTGTCTTGTATTGTTGTTCGCCCGTATTTGTCATCAACGCAGGAAGTGTTAATGATGCAACTACGCCGATAATAGCCAAAGTAATCAAAACCTCAGCAAGAGTAAAACCATTCTTTTTCATCATATATTCCTTTCTCTTCTTATACAAAATCTGTGTGCATACTTTAATTTTACCAAACTTACCCTTTTGTGTCAATAAGTATGTAAAATATTTGTACTTTTTCTTTAGTTTGTATCTTTTTCAGTAGTTTTTCACTAAATTCTTAATATTTTTTAACAAAGTGCAATTATCACTATGCTATCTGCTTCTACGTAGCAAATAAATCTTAAATCATATTTTTTCTGATTTTTTCTTTCGCCTTGTCAATCTCTTTGATTCTTCTTTCTACTGAACGAACTTGTTTTTTCAAAGCTGCTCGCTCTGTCTTAACCAATTTGTACTGCGCATCAATATCCGCATACTTTGTTTTTGTATTCAAAAGCTCGTTTCTTATATCAATTTGAGCATTGTCCAATTGTTGAATTGCATTTTGAATGTTGCCGTTCCCGATTGCTTCACCATCCGGTACTGTGTTTACAGCAGCATTTGTATTTGTATTTGATGTTGTTCCGTATGCTGTATCATTAAAATTTAATGGTGTAAACGCATTTCCGTCAGCATATGCCAATCCTGAAAATGCACATAAAATACTTAAAGTTAAAATTGTCTTTTTCATATCTTGTTCTCCTATGTTGTACTAATCATATAATACGACATTACTATCTGTTTAAACATCATTCATTAAATGTATTATCTGCCAAATATTTTAATATCATACTCATAACACTGCCTTGTTCTCGCCGAAAAGATGACAAACCAATTCCTCTGTAGGGAAAAGAGTTAAAGTCATTTGAGTGTTAGCAAACTATGAATTTCGATAGAGAGTTTACCCATAAAAGAAAAAGAAAACAGTTATTGTCAGGTAAAACCTGACCTACTATTCTTCGGGAAATCCTTCGGGCTGAATGGTTATTCCCTTCAGGTTGACTATTACCCGTCATTCTGAGCCCTGTATCAGTTCAGGGCGAAAAATCTTGAGCGATTAGTACTTTGACTTTTTAGTCACCCACAATAACCGGTTAATGTAACAAACATCTCCAAAAAGAAAACAGGTCGGTTAAATCCTTCCTGTTAAGATTTTACACTAGCCGAAATATAAATAGCAATTTTATTGTACAATAAACTCGCAAAAAACACAAATTGTAATAATGCATTTCGCAAAAAAAGAGTTTTAATATTAGTATAGAAAAAGTGAGCTACAAGACTTTAACTGTCAATATTCAAACCAACATTCTTCACAATTTCAGCATTGTTAAGTTATGTAACAAATATATAAAAATTATATAATATTTTGTCAATTTTCTTTACATTCATGTTTTTATATAAGTATAAGAGATATATAAGAGGATTCAATGAACTATCAGCTTAACTCATACGTAAACAGGCAAGAAGCAGAAGCCCTAAAAGAAATGATCTTTAAGAGGGTGCGTGAACGTGCCAATGCCATGACTGATGATGTTCAAACCGATATAATGAATATCGCCAGAGAATCCTTTGTAAGCAACAACAACCCGTTTTCACAGATTATAACTCAAGACACAGAATCTGCAGTACCAAAACAAAAAGAGGATCAAAAGCCGTCTGCTTTGCACGAATTTGTTGAAACAGTCGAAAATAATACACAAATAGGATTTGAAAAGAAAAATCTTTTTGCCGGAGCAACCTCACAAAACCATATTATTAAAGAACAAATGACCGCATCACAAATTCAAAACAACATGATAGAAGCAAGGCAAGAATTATCCAATAAAAAAAGTTTTATGGGCGCATTGGAATTTTTGAACTCACATGCAGCAGCATCACTTATAAATAAGCGCTCAAAAGGTTTAGATATGGTTGTTTAACATCTCATCACTCTGAGCATGTGTATATTATTAAAGAAGAATCTCATGCTAAGCGTATACCTCTGACTGGCAAAAAGAATTTAAAATGATAATTGCCTTTTCATCAGCTCTTCAATAATAACCCAATCTGAAGGTTCATCTATTTCGTACGATGTATATGACGGCATCTCATACATGCCTATTTTCCCTGATAATCTGCACTTGTCCTGTTTAATGTTCCTAACTGAATTAATATAGCATGCTCCGTTTTCTGCAATAATACCTTCAAAATCCTGCCTTCTCGGGCGATTTCTATAGTCATAATTTATTGGTTTAAAACCGGTTCTATCACCGTCTTTTATCATCCAATGAAATTGTTTTTCTCTGACACCTGTAAACATCGAATCATATTTATTTTTCAAAAATTCTTTGTACATGCCATCTATATGTTCAGGTTTAAGCATTGGGGATGTTGCCTGTATCAAGAAAAATAAATCATCTTCACATAAATCGGATTTATTAATATATTCAAGCATAACGCTTTCTGTAGAAGATTTGTCCTCAGCATTAGCTTTATCTCTGTCATAAACTTCCAGCTTACTAAATTCAAATTCGGAAACAACAGATTTAATCTCATCTGAATCAGTTGCTATAATAAGTTTATCTATACATTCAGACTTTTGAGCAGCGCATGCCGTCCAATATACAAGCGGTTTTCCGTTTAATATTTTTATATTTTTTAAAGGAATTGATTTACTTCCGCCCCTTACAGGTATAAAAGCTATATTCATTATACGCTCTCCTTAATTTTTATTAAATCATACAAAATTTGATTATATGGTGTTTTTACACCGTATTTTTGTCCAAGATTAATAACCTCTCCGGCAAAAATATCTATTTCTGTCTTGCGTTTTGCTAAAATATCTTGATGCATTGATGTCATGCCTTCATCGCACATTTTATCCAAAGAGTTTAAAGCATCATTCTCTAAATTTTGCAAATTTTTTATTCCTTTTTTTTCTGCAATTTGCTTTACTTCATTAATAATTTTTTTTGCAGTTTCTCTAAATTGAGTATTTTTCTTAAGTTCACCAAAATTCATATTAAGAATTGCCGAAAGCGGATTTGCATAAGCATTAAATGCAAACTTTAACCACATTGCATAATCAATATCTTGCGGAACAGAATATTGTACCTTTGCCTCCTTAAAAAATTTTTCTACATAATCATCATGCTCAATAACAATTTCACCCACACCGTCTTGAGTAACAAAATTACCATCTCTTACTGCACTGTGTCCTATAAAATAAGATTTTAAAATCCTTGCTTCCGGATATTCTTCTGAAATTTTTTCTTCTGATGAAATTCCGTTTATAAGAGAAACTATTCTTGTTCTTGGTGTTACAAAATTTTTAATACTTTTAATAACACTATCCAAAGCAGAAAACTTTGTTGACACAATTATCAAGTCTGCATCAAGTTTTTCGGAAGGAAGAATATAATTAAAATCCTGCTTGACACCGTTAAATACCGGTTTTTTATTTTTATATCCGATTATCCTGTCTGAGTCTGCCAAAACATAAAAATTACATTTATCTTTTAGTTTGACAGCATAAGTCAGACCTACAGCCCCTAATCCTATTAAAACAACTCTTTCCATATAAATATTTTAATCCAAATCTGAATTTGGTGCAAAAGTTGTTAAGTTTTTAATTATGTGATAGAATGTCATTAAGAGAGTATATTGAACATTTATCACATAGTATTGACGAAGGTATTTAAATGAATCTTTTAAACAGACTTAAAGTATTTGAACAAAAATATGTTTTCTTGAGATGGGCAACCGGAGCTGAGTACGGTAAAATTACCTATGTCGGAGATGATTATATTGAATTTAATATAATCGACATAGATACTATGGAATACCGAGAAACAACTATTATTAATGCAGGTTTAATATTAGAAGCAGTATTTGGCGGACCTGATATTTCAAGAATTATAGCAGAAATTTCCTCCATGCTTCCCGAGGGGTAAATGAGAGGTAGAGAGTAAATTTTTACCCAACTTCCGTAATTACACCGCCGCCAAGAACTACATCCCCGTCATAAAGTACAACTGATTGACCCTTCGCTATTGATTTTTGCATATCATCAAATTTTACGATAAAACCATCGTCATCTAATTTTACAGTTACATCTGTCGGCTGCTGGGTTGAACGAATTTTTGCCTGAGCGGAAAAACTTTTGTTTGTCGGCTCGACTATCCAATTTACATTTTCTGCCCTTAGTGTATCTTTCATTGTCTTGTCTTTTGGACCTATAACAACTTCATTTGATTCTTTTCTTAGTTCAATAACGTACAAAGGTTCAGTTGACGAGATTCCGACACCTTTTCTTTGCCCTATTGTATAATTCCATATACCCTTATGAGTTCCAAGTACTTTGCCGTTTAAATCAACGATATTACCTTCTTTTTCTTCAACCCCTAAAAGTTCATTATAGTCCCCGTAATAAAAATCTTGACTGTCCGGTTTTTCAGCAACGGTTAATCCGTTAGCTTTTGCAATATCTCTGATTTCTTCTTTTGTTTTATCTCCAAGGGGTAAATATATTTGAGCCAACTGCTCTTGTTTTAATCTATATAAAAAATACGATTGATCTTTTTTAGGATTTACACCTCTTTTAAGGATGTACTTGCCATCATTTTCTTCTATTCTGGCATAATGACCGGTTGCAAATTTATCAAAATCAATACCGTTAGCTTTAGCAAGTCTTGGCAGTACATCAAATTTAATAAGAGAGTTACACCAAATACAAGGATTTGGTGTATGTCCGCTTAGATATTCTTTCTTAAAATTATCCAGTACTATTTCTTCATACTGTTTAGCACAATCAAATACATAAAAAGGAATTCCAATTTCTTCAGCGATTTTTCTTGCACCTTCGAT
>CADBXV010000013.1 GCA_902798645.1 uncultured bacterium | reverse complement strand
ATCTTATCGCTTTGAATCTCAATCCTGACAAGAATCATCCAATAGTACTAATGCCGGCATACTGCTGCCACTCGATGGTAGATCCTTTTGAGAAAGCAGGATGGAAGGTGGTGTATTATCGTTTAAATGAAGATTTGACGGTAGACTTGGGCTATCTGGTTCTCGCTCTTGAAAAGGAAAGCCCCAAGGCCATTTTGACTATGAACTTCTATGGCTCTGCATCTACCAAAGAGGCGGTTGCATGTGTTAAGAATAATAGACCCGAATGTAAGGTAATAGAAGACTTCTCTCATTGCACATTCTCTCTTGCAGAAATCTTTAAACTTTCCTGAACTTGTTGAGCATCTTGAAGTACGCTTTTCATTGATATTCCCAAAGCTTCCATTGTTTGCTTAATTATTTGTGCTCCCGTATGTCTTGAAACACCGCTTGGCAATTGTGATATTAATTTCTTAAGAACTGCAATATTTGCAGGCATTTCAAATCCGTCAGAAGCTTCTGCTGATACTGTTTGAACAGGCTGAGGCTCTGCAAAAAATGAATCATTGCTGTCATCAACATCATCAAAAAAACTCGGACTTTTTGATGGCTTTGGGGTTGGTGTTTCTTCGGCAAAGATATCATTGTTTGTTGAAAATATATCCTCACCGGAATCTTGTACCGGTTCTGTATCAAAGCTTACATTTTCAGGTACTTCTATATTTTCAGCTTGTTTTTTTAAAGCTTCAACAATCTTTTTTCCGACACTTTCATTATTAGACATGTTTTACTCCCTCGTATATTCGTATTTTCTAGAATTTATTATATTTTAAACATGTTGAAATTCAAATGAAATGTTATGAAATGTAAAAAGAAAGAGTTATGATAAAAAATGTGTAATTATACAATCTCTTTTTGTAATAATTATATTAAGTTAGCAAATTTTTTATTTATAAGTTTTAATAAAAATATGAAAATCAGTTCTGTAAATAATATTCAGAATAAACAGCCGGTATTCAATTCTTGCTTTCGGCGATATTCTTATTTTAGCAAACCTTTCGAGCATTTTGCCAAGACTGTTATAAGAAATTCAACTAATTTCTTCAGAGAAGATCTCAATTGGAATGATTTAACAAAATATATTATTGAACATTTTAAGGATATCAAAAAAGTAAATGCATATTCTCTTGCGTGTTCTGACGGCTCGGAAGCTTATTCTTATGCAATATCAATAATGGAAAATGTTCCAAAATCATTATATTCAAAATTCTTTCCCGTACAAGCGTGTGATATTGATAAAGAGGTTCTAAAAATAGCGAATTCAGGCAGAATAAATGCTGACAGTATGGAATTTGCACTAATTTCAAAAAATTATAATATTTTAATGGATGAATATCTTAAAGACAGAGATGTTTCAATTTTGATTAACGGTGATGATATATCAGGAACTGATGAGATACATTCTTATAAAATTGCTCCGAGTCTTAAAAATTCTGTTGAATTTAAACAATCAGATATCTTAACTGAATTAAAAAAACTGAATGATGAAGGAAATTCTGTAATAATGTGCAGAAATGTTTTTCCGTATCTTAGTTATGGCTATGTGGATGAAGTTCTGAGGACGGCAAAAAGCAAGATAAAATCAGGTAGTTTATTTGTTATAGGAGATTATGACAAAAGCAGGAATATTGGTGAAAAACTGCTTTCTGAAGGTTTCTTTAATCCGTTGAAAAATAATGAACAAAACTCTTTAATCTTTGAACGAAAGTAATATTTAAATATTTTTCCATTTTTCGTACAAATCAGGACGCTTCAGCTTTGTACGAAGAATTTTCTGTTCCATGCGAAATTCATTTATTAATTTGTGATTGCCGTTTAAAAGAACTTCCGGAACTTCCAGCCCTCTGTAATTACGTGGTTTTGTATATTGAGGATACTCTAATAGCCCGTCAGAAAAACTGTCATCTTCTGCAGATTCAATTTTGCCGAGCGTTCCTTCTATTTTTCTGGAAACGCTGTCTATAACGCATAGTGCAGGAAGTTCTCCTCCTGTTAAAACAAAATCTCCGATAGAAATCTCTCTTGGTTTTATTATATCTCTTATTCTTTCATCAAAACCTTCATAATGTCCGCAAAGAATAACTATTTGATTATATTGAGTTAATTCGTTTGCAATCTTATCAGTAAAAGGCTCGCCTTGCGGTGTCATCATTAATGTTACAGAGTTTTCAGTTTTATTAACCCCTTCGTAACAATCTATGTAAGGCTGAGGCATTAAAACCATTCCGGCTCCGCCTCCGTATGGTGTATCATCAACTTTTTTATGCTTATCAATGGTATAATCTCTGGGATTGTGCGTAACTACTTCAATAATTCCCTCTTCCGAAGCGCGTTTCATAATGCTAAAATCCATATGAGAGTCAATAAGCTCAGGGAAAAGTGTCAGTACATCAAATCTCATGAAAGCAATCCCTCTATATTATTAATTTGAATTTTTCTGTTTTTTATATCTACCGAAAGAACAATTGCCTTAACAAACGGAACCAGAGAAACTTTGCCCTGATGAGTTTTGACTGATAAAAGATCGCTTGCACCATTATTTGAAACCCCTATAACTGCTCCCACTTTTCTTTCACCATCGTAAACATCAAGACCTACAAGTTCGTCTATCAGGTACTCATCATCTTCTAAGTGTTCTCTCGCAGTTGTTTCAGGTATAAAAATGAGTTTATTTTTGTATTCCAAAATATCATTTAAAGTATCAATTCCTTTAAATTTAATAATTCCGCATTTAGGTGTAAATCTTATACGCACAACCTCAAGCGGTATGTATTCATTATTTTTTTGAATATATACCAATTTTAATTCCGACAAAAAATTTTCCCGATTTTTGGAATAACCGAGCTTTGCTTCTCCTTGTACACCATGAAAATTAAGAATCTTACCTACAGATATATAGTTATTCTTCATCAGCTTTCTTTTTAGGTCTTCCTCTTTTTGGCTTTTCTTCTGCAGGAACTTCTTCCGTTGCAACTGCATCTTCCGCTGTATCAGCAGTTTCTGCAACGGCTTCCGCTTTAGCTTTTTTCTCTGCTTCTTCCATAGCTTTTCTTTCAGCTTTTTGCGGATGTTTAGCTACCATGTAATCTGCAGGCTTGTCAGCACGTTCTTCGTTCCATCTGTCTAAGCCCATTTGTGCGCGGATTAATTTTATACCTACGTGAACTCTCCATTCATCCATCTTTAATTGGGCTGCTATAATTTTGTGACAACCAATCGGAGGTAATGGTAAAAGCGGTTCATAAAGCGCTTTTATAGCCATCATTTGATCAGGAGAAATCGCTAATTTACGTTTCGGAAATGGTAATTTTGGTAACATCATTTTTTGACGAACTAAATTAATTCCGAAAAATACTTTTTGCGGTTCTATACCGATTTTAGCTCCGATTACTTCGTGTGCATCAGGATTAGGAAGCGGTAACATGGCTTTGTATAAAAGTTCAATTTGTTCTAATTGCTCCTTAGAAACGAGTAACGGTCTTGGTTGTTTATGCGGTTTTTTATTAGGCTGCGGTCTTCTCTGTTGTGGTCTGCCGCCGCCGGATGCATAATTATTCCTAAATCCGCCGGGACGTCTGTTTTGATTATATCCGCCCTGTTTGTTATATCTTTGAAATCCTCCTTGACGATTATCTCTTTGGTATCCGCCTTGGTGGTTGTATCCGTTATCTCTGCGTTGATAACCGTTGTCATCACGTCTTTGATATCCGCCGTTATCTCGGTAATTATTTCTGTAACCGTCGTTTTGAGGTCTGTTATAATTTCTCTGTTCTCGAGGCTCTGCAGAATAAGAACTATATGAACTATAGTTTTGCATAGGTTTGTCTTCTGCCGACTCATTCCCTTTATCTGCGTATAAGCAATTCGGACATATCACTCTCTTGGGGTTCTTAGTTTCAAATTCAGCACCACATTTAATGCATTTGTTTACATACATAATAAAAGCCTCTTAATCAATAAATAACGTCAATAATTCTAATCATTCTAATAAAATCTTAATTAAAAATTCCTACCAATTTAAAAATAATATATGAGATTCAATCAAAAACAAGAGTTATATAAAAACTCACATGATCATTATAATATATCTTTTACAAAAAATCAATAGGGGTAAATTCAGGGGTAAATTCAGGGTGGGGTAATTTCAGGGAAATAATTTAGTGTAGGAAATCTGATATAAAGTATTGCAGCAAAAATAGCCTGTGTAAACAGGATTTAAGGATAAACAAAATTATCAGCTAATTAAATTTAAGCAAAAATGTTTAGGCTTTTTGAATCTTCTTTTTGTCGTTTTTTGATGTTTTCAAGCATAGATTTTGCAAACATATATTGGAAGTTGTTTGATATTGAATCAAGCTCCAATTGAGTGTCCAAATCACACAAGGCTTCAAGTGAATTACTTCCGATTCCGCCTGCAGTATCGCCCGGTGAACACAGCATTCCCATACGAGCATTATTGATACGCATCATGTTTAATTCTGCATTATTTTTCATATAAGTGTAATGCATCGCTGACAGTGCTAAAATTGCTGACATATATTCTCCTAACCTTCACACTATCATTATAACGTATTTTTTTAGGTTGTCTAGTGCTGTTAAATTGGAAAATAAACAGAAAATCAGAACGATAGGAGGGGTAAATATAAATTTTGTTGCGTAAATCAAATGAAAGTAAAAATAGCGGCATTTTTTTTTAACTTTAATAAATTTTGATAAATTGTTACATAAATTTACATAACAAACTTAAAACCCAGCAATAACTGTAAATTTTATTTTTATAACAAAAAATCAATGCAAAATAAATCCTCGTTTTTGAAATAATATATAAACATGTTAAACACGCATCAAACTCTTAATATAACAGATTATTTCCGCCGTAGAATTTGATGTTTTATGCTATCATTTAGTTATGGAATTTAGAAATTTTGAAGAGTTTTACAAAAAAGCATATAATTTAGCAAATCACGCGCGGAATAAAACAACTAACTCCAAGCTGGCAATAATTTATGCTCGTAAATCATTCAGCAGAGCTGATTTAAATAGTTTTTATAACATTGGCACGTTAAAGAAAGAACAAATAAAACTACTTCAAGCAAAAACAGCGGATATAAAATTTTCCGTTGATAGTTTGATTAAGAACATATTAGAACATTCCGACCTGAGTTTTGATGATTATAACAAAATAAAAACTATTCTAAAAACAGCTGATGATGTAATACTAGGTACCTGTAATCATTTAAGATTTTTCAAAATAATCAATGAAAAGCTCTATGAAGTAATTATAAAATGCACAAATGATAACAAAGAAAATTTTTTGTTATCATTACACCGTAGCGACTTATCAAAATTAAGAAATCTGAAATTAAAAAGATAGTCTTGATTTTGAGGACTCGGACTGTCCCTCTGTCGCCTGTTGGCTCGGTACCGAGAATTTACCGTATCAAAACTATCTATTTATATTATATCGTATATTTAACTCTTTTCAAGGGTTATATGATATTTTGTAACAATGTAAAAATTAAACAGTCAAAAACCAACAATATCAATAAAAATTTCATTGTACTGTATATGAGGGGAAAGGTTATATTTATAAAAGTATAAAAAATAACACAAGAATATAACAAAAGTTTTAGTTTTGGTTTTTGATGGATTCATGTAAAATTTCATAAAATTTTAAAAAATATCTTAAAAATTTAGATGATATTATTTGTTATGTTATTTACAACACCACTGAATAAATAAAATACTTAATATATATTTATGATGTTGGTTACTTACATGTTAGATAAAGTTATATAACTTTAACGTAAAATTAACATGAAAATAACATCACCATACATAATTTACATTACACAAAAATAAAAAGCAGAAGTCTGACAATCTACTTCTGCTTTTGCTTTAATTGGTCGGAACGACAGGATTTGAACCTGCGACCCCCACCACCCCAAGGTGGTACGCTACCAAGCTGCGCTACGTCCCGATTTTTTGTTATTTAATTTTCAATTAACGTAGCAGCTTGCTAGCTTACGCTACCAAGTTCCTCCTTCTCGCAACGTGACATTTAGTCACCTTGCTCGTGGAGTCCTTGCTACGTCCCGATTTTTATTCAATTTTCAAATATTTCTTCGCTTGAACCAAGCTGCTACCTCTCATAAAAACAGTCCGCAGGACTCTTTTTATTCGGCAGAGTGTCCCGATTTTACTATTCAATTGTCAACACTTGTTCGGCTTGCTTTCCAAGCTTACCTCTTAAGAAACAGTCCACCGGACTTCTTCTTTAAGTAGAGTCTTTCAAAAAATCTTCTATCGCTCCGATTCTTTGAAAAATGTAGGTCAGGTTTGACCTGACAATAACTTTTATAAATACAATTCCTGAACAATACCAATAATTTTATTTAAGAAGTTCTTATATTTAATTCTATCTGCTGAACCGGATAATACAATATCTGCTTTTTCTTTGCAAGGTCTTATATGGACTTCTGCTTTTTCATTCGCATTAGCATATATGTGTTCGGCAGAATCTCCCAAGCCGCGTTCTTTTGCTCGAATAAAGAATCTTTCTTTTTTGATATCTTCAGCAATATCAACATATATTTTAAAATCAAATGCATCTCTAACTTTTTCAGTGAGTGTAAATAAACCTTCCGAAATAATAACTTTGGAAGGTTTTGCAAGCGTAAAATTATCATGACGAATAGCAGTGCCACTCATATCATATTTAGGAAGATAAGTAGATTTACCTGATAACAGTTCCTTAATATGTTTACTCATAAGTTCTAATTCTAATGCTTGAGGAACATCAAGGTCATAATTTTTTGCAAATTCCGCAAAACTTCCTGCTGCTTTTACCATTTCAGAGCGATCATAATAGTAATCGTCAGTATTAACACGTGTAATGGCATCTTCTATATTAAATTCAGTTGCAAAAGATTCAATTGTGTCAATCAAATCCATTGTAATTGTAGACTTTCCGCTTGCGGTTTCTCCTGCAATACCTATTGATGCCGGCATCTTAATTTTTCCTGACAAGTAACCTGCTATCTTTTTTATTACAAAAGGATTATAGCTGACTAATATTGAACCGCTTTGAGCAATTTCATTTTCAAATATATTTGTTAAATAACGCTCTATACTGTCTATTATTGAAATTGGTTGAGTTACATGGTGCTGTTTTAACGGACTTTTAGTTCTGATGTTGGATATATTTAACATAATTAACTATTCTTTCTTGTTCTATTATACACAATTCAAAACTAATGAAAAGATTTTTTTGCTCATATTTGGGGTAAATTTTACAATTATTTACATGAATACTAAAAATCCACGTATAACAATCTTTTTCGGTTATACAAGCTCTGTTTTTTCAACTTCTTCCGTTGTTGTAAACTTAACGATATCACCTTCCGCTATATCATTAAACTTAACAAAAGAAAGACCGCATTCAAATCCCTGAGCAACCTCTTTAACATCATCTTTAAATCTCTTCAACTGATCTATTGCGCCCTTAAAGATTTCTTTGCCGTCACGATATATAGTTGCTGTATCATTTCTGTTAATCTTACCTTCTGTAACATAGCATCCGGCAATCTTTTGGATTTTACCAATCGTAAATATTTGTCTAATCTCAACCTGACCGGTTTGAATTTCTTTAACATCCGGTGAAAGCAGTGATATCATAGTGTGTTCGATATCTTCTAAAATTTGATAAATAATATCATACTTCTTAATTGTTACACCTTCTCTTTCGGCAGCGGCAAGAGCATTAGCATCTTCCTTAACTGTAAATCCGAGTATTAAAGCATTTGATGCGGAAGCAAGCATAACATCCGCTTCTGATATATCACCAACACCAACGTGGATAATTTTTGTAACAATCTCTTTTGATTCCAATTGTGCAATAGCTTGTGATACTGCTTCCGCAGAACCGTGAGTGTTAGCTTTGATGATAAGGTTGAGGTGCGGAACGTCATCCTCTGCAGCTCCGGCTTCACGTCGCATATGAGCAGGAAGCATTGCTTCCAATCTTCTGTCACGTTCTTTCTCTTTACGCTTATCAACAATTGCTTTCATTTCTTTTTCATTTTGAACAACTTCAAAATAATCACCTGCATTCGGAACTTCTGTTAAACCAAGAATCTCGACTGGTGTTGAAGGCTCTGCCTTAACAATTCTTTCACCTGAGTCTGAAAGTAAAGCTCTTACCCTTCCGCAAGCAGTACCTACAACAACGCAATTCCCTGCTCTTAGTGTTCCGTTTTGAACAAGAAGTGTTGCAACAGGACCTTTACCTTTATCAAGATTTGCTTCAATAACAACACCTGATGCGTTAGCTTTAGGATTAGCTTTCAAATCTTGAACTTCGGCAACAAGGAGGATGTATTCCAATAATTCATCAATACCGTCACCCATAAGTGCGGAAACATTAACCGTAATTGTTTCTCCGCCCCAAGCTTCCGGAACAAGTCCGTGTTCTGTCAGTTGTTGTAAGACTCTGTCAGGATTAGCGCCCGGTTTATCGCACTTATTTACGGCCACAATTATAGGAACATCTGCCGCTTTTGCGTGGTTAATAGCTTCGATTGTTTGAGGCATTATGCCGTCATCAGCCGCAACTACAAGAATTGCAATATCTGTAGCTTTTGCACCTCTTGCACGCATTTCTGTAAATGCTTCGTGACCGGGGGTATCAACAAATACGATTTTCTTTTCGTGTTTGTTATCCAAGTAGACTGTGTATGCACCGATAGATTGTGTAATCCCGCCTACCTCTGTCGCTACAATTTTATGTTTTGAAGCACGAATAGAGTCTAACAAAGTTGTTTTACCGTGGTCAACGTGTCCCATAATTGAAACAACCGGCGCACGTTTCTTAAGAAGTTTTTTATCAACTTCCGTCAGAGCTTTTTGTTTTTGCTCTTTTTCCATTTCTTCTTCGATGAATGCATCAAAGTCTTCTTCAAGAACTTCAAGCTCATACTCAGCGCATACTTTTTTTATCGTTTCAACGTCAATAAGTTGGTTAACAGTAGCCATAACACCTTGGAACATAAGGAACTTAACAATCTCAGCAGGTGTTTTTTGAATTTTATCAGCCAATTCTTGAATAGTCATTGCCTGATTTACTACTAATGATTTAACTTCTTCAACCGCCTCTTCTTTATGAGATTTTTTCTTATGTTTCTGAGCGGCTGCTTTTTCCAAAGAAATCATCTCTTGGTCTTCTTTTTTAGAGTTAAAATCTTTGTCTTTTTTCTTTCCGCCGTCATTACGTCTTTTTGAAGAAGGACCGCCTTTGCCTTCGTAAATTTCCTGCGGAATTATTCTTCTTTCAACAAGTTTTTTATCTCCTGATGGTTTGTTAAAAGGTTTTTTATCTCCGAATTTACCGTCTTTACCTTTTTCTGTACTATTATTTGTATCAGGTTTAGGTGCTTTACGGACAATTTCTATTCTTGATTGATTTTTATATTCAATTTTTGTCCTTTCAATTTTAACCTGAGGTTTTTCTGCCTTTTTGATAACAGGAGCATCTTCTTGTTTTTCTGCAGGTTTTTCTACAGTTTCTATTTTTTGGACTTTTTGTATTCTAGGAACTCTTTCTATTTGAGGAACGGAGGGTTGAACTGTTTTTTTTGATTCTTTAGCAGGTTGTTCTTCCTGAGGAGCTTTAGATTTTTTTACAACAAAAGCTTTTGGTTTTGCGCCTGTCTTTTGTGTTCCGTACCCTAAATGTTCTTTGAGTTTGCGAATTTGTGCAGGTGTTACCGTATTTGAATGTGATTTTACGATAATATCAATCTCTGCAAATTTCTCTATAATTTCTTTACTTGTTTTCCCTAATTCTTTTGCTAATTCACTAACTCTTAAACTGTCCATCCAAAATTGTCCTTTTATATATTATTTGTATGTCGGGAAATGCCCAACAACGCTTCTTTATTAATATTTACGCTCGTTTTAAGCATTTTATTTAGTTTGTTTTTCTTAAATGCTATATCAATACAGTCTTTATTATAACAAAGATATACAGATCTGCCAAATGTCTTGGAATTTGGCAGTATCACTATATCTCCGCTTGTATGTTCTTTTGTTATTTTAATTAATTCCTCTTTCGGTTTTAATTCACCGCAAGCAATACATTTTCTTCTGTGTTCCAAATTTTTATTAGTGATTAAGTGATTAAGTGACGAAGTGATTAAGCGGTTTTAATCTCTTTTGTACTTATGCGCTTACTCGTTCCTTTCTTTTTTTTTGTTGGGTTTCACCCAACCTACTTTGTTGCAAGGTGCTATTGTTTTCACCATCATTTACTTTTATCCCACTTCAGCAAGTTTTTCTAGCTTAAGCTTTTGGTCGTATTCAATCAGAAGGTGAATAAGTTCGTCTAAATCCCCGTCAATAACAGTCCAAACATTCAGGTTGTGATTTATTCTGTGGTCGGTTAAACGTCCTTGGGGGAAGTTATAAGTTCTGATACGTTCACTTCTGTCGCCCGTACCGACTTGTGAACGACGAAGGTCGGTAACTTCCTGCATTTGCTTTTGGACTTCCAAATCATACAGTTTTGAACGTAAAATCTCCATAGCTCTTTCTTTGTTTTGGAGCTGTGACCGTTCTTCAGTACAGAAAATCATTATGCCTGTAGGTTTGTGGAATAATCTTGCAGCAGTTTCAACTTTGTTTACATTTTGACCGCCGGCACCTCCGGAGCGAGCAGTAGACATTTCAATGTCTTCAGGTCTGATTTCAATCTCAACATCATCAACTTCCGGCATAACCGCAACAGTAGCTGTTGATGTATGAACTCTGCCTTGTGATTCAGTTTCAGGAACTCTTTGCACCCTGTGAACGCCTGATTCATATTTAAGTTGAGAGTAAACAGCATCACCTTTTATTGAGATAATGATTTCTGAATATCCTCCTGCTTCGCATTCTGTTTTTGAAAGAATTTGAGTCTGCCAGCCCTTCTTATCTGCGTATTTTAGATACATTCTTGCTAAATCGCCTGCAAAAATATTTGCCTCATCACCGCCTGCACCGCCTCTGATCTCTAACATAATATCTTTATCATCCATCGGATCTCGTGGTAATAATAAAACTTTCATTCTTTCTTCGTATTCAGGAAGTTTCGCTTCGTTTTCTTCCATCTCAGCCTTCAAAAAAGCTTTCATTTCTTCATCTTTTTCTTCGTGAATCATTTGTTTAGCTTCTTCAATCGCATCTGTAGCTTTTTTCCAAGCATAATAAAGTTCTACCGTTTCTTCCATTGATTTTCTTTGTTTTGATAAATCACGAAACTTGTTATAATCAGCGATTACATTCGGATCGGAAAGTGTTTGGCCGAGTTCCACATATTTTTTTTCAATCTGAATAATCTTGTCTAGCATATCTTTCATAGTAAAAATCCCTATATAAACTTATTGTTAATTTAAGTATAACAAAAACAGAGGTAAATATAAAAGATAGTAAATAAAAAATCTATAATTTATATGTTAACTTTTGTAACAATTATGCAGACTAATGAAATTGACGAATTTTTAACTACTTTATATATATAAGATGGTATTATAAGAAAGAAGTATAGTAAGATGGCACCGCTAAATAATGCAAACTTTTTTATCCCAAAAGACGGAAGTAAAGGCTCCCAGATTGCTTCTACAGCACTAAATGCCGGTCAAAACCTTATGGGTGTTTCTGATACAGGCGATGTAATTCAATCAATAATCGCTCTTGTTCCAAGTTTATGGGATTTAGCAGGTATAGATGAAAATGCTAATGCTGAAAAAGAAGTCGGTGAAAAGAATTCAAAAGAAACTTCTTTAAAAGCAAGCATTGAATCTACTCGTGAAAAAGTTAACAGCGATATGTCGTCAATTATTAATAAATTGGAAGAAAATGCACAAACAATAAAAACAAATATTGAAAATGCAGAAAAGAAACAAGAAGAAAAAGAAAAAGCTCAAAAAGAATTAGAAAAACAAACTCAAACTATAGCAGTATGTAAAGGAATTCTTGAGAATCCTAATTCTGTATCAGGTGAACGTACAGCCGCTATTGCAAAATTAAAGGAGGCAAATGCCGCAATTACAAGTTATATGGCAAATATTGAAAATTTATTTAATGCAGTAAAAGACAGCCAAAAAGTTGTAAGTGAAGTTTCTGAAGAAAATACAAATTTGAATTCTAAAATATCTGTTATTCAAGAAGAAGGTCAAGAAAAAGTAAAAACGTACTTTGATGAATATTTGAAACAAATAACAGAAAATAACACAATGAAAGTTCTCGGTAATCAAAATAAGGTTACCGCAAAAGCAGCAGGCGATTTAGCAACTACCTTAGAAGCAAGCGCAAAAGGCTCCTCATTTATACCTTTTGCCGGCGGATTGGTTTCAGGCGCAGCTGAAACAGAAGCTCAACAAATGCGCGGTGTACAAAAAACACACGATCTTGCAAGTGGCACAAGAATATCAGGAGCAGGAGATGTTACAGCAAAATTAAATTCAGATAAAACATTTATAGGTCAAATAGATCAAGACATTACGAATTTTGTAAACAATGCCGTAGGTTCATACAATGAAGGTCTGAATTTTACCCAAGTATTTAATCCGATGATTGAATCCTTAGGCAGTTATGTACAAGATGCAATGGCATTAAAAGATCAGCCGGAAGCTTTAAATACTGCAATCCAACGCGCAGAAACATATGTGGCACAAAATGACGGCAACGCTGCAAAAAATGATTCTCAAAATGACGGAGAAAATAATTCAGACAAGCAACAAGGTCAATTCACATTCCAATATGATCCGTCTGCATTAAATAAACTTTTTGAAACAGTTTAATATTATAATTAGCCGGAAGTATTGTTAGGTTTATTGTTTGATATTGAATTTACCTATTCCACATTTATTCCTTATATTTACCCCCCCCCCCTACATTCCGTCAAAATTTCCGGCAAGAACTCTTAATGCTTTTTGTTCTGCTCTGTCTGCTCTGTTTAGGGCGTCTTGCAAGCCTGAATTATCCCAAGTTTTAGTTATATTAGCTCCGGCTTGTGAAGGAATATATGAGCGAATATTATTTTTATTTTCATCGTTCTTTATTTTTATCGTTGAATTTTGTGACGGAATGTATGTATAATTATCTCTTTTTGTTTTTTGTTCAGATTTAATAACATTTTGTTGAGAAGGAATGTATGAATAATTATCAATTTTTTCTTGCGGTTGTTGTATTTGAGGAATTGTGTCACTATTTATTCCTGTTCCGTGATGAGCGATTGCATTATTTTGAATATTTTGTTTTGGATTAACATTTTTTGCAGCATTCATTCCTGCAATTTTTCTTTTTTGAGCTTCGTATAATCTTTCGTTTAAGTCTTCTTTTAGGAATTTTTTCTGTTCTTTTTTAGCATCTTTGATTTCTTCTTCTTTCATGGAATCATAGGATTCTCCGAATACCAATTTAATACCTTTATTCAAAATTGAATCTAAAACGCCCATTGTTAATGCACCAAAGATTATAAGTCTTGCCGGAACACCCCAAAGGTTACGAGGAAGATTTCTCATTTGAGATAGTTTTGTAGTAAACCAGTTTCCTGTATTATAAGCATCAAGCTTGCCTAAGTCATGAGTAAATGCGGAAGCGATATGCCTTGTCAGTGAGGTGTACCATTTTTGACCGTCAACCTTTTTCAAATCTTTCATTAATCCGTTTACTTTTTTGCGTTCTTTGTTGTATTCGGCATAATCTGCAAAACCGTTTTCTTTGTTTTTCTTATTAAAATCAGATTGAAGTTTTCTTAGTGCTTGAATTTTATCTTTAGACATTCCGGCATATTGCGCACCGAAGATATGGTGCATAATTTGTAGTGCAAACGGGAATGTAAATACCCAAGAGATGTGGTTAACAAGGTTGCTAACACCTGTTCCTATTTTTTGATCAGGTTCAGCTTTGTGTACATTAATGGCTGTTTCAACAAAAGCAGGTGCAATAAATAAAAGAACACCAAGCTTACCGCCTCCGAAAGTTAAACCTCTGTGTACCATCTGCATAAAACGTGACATAAATCTTCCGGTAGCAGTTTTTGCACCGCCTGTTTTTAGATTAGGATCCAAACTGAATAACCTGTTATGAACATTATCGCAGCCGAGAACACGTTTTGTCGGTGCTGTTAAAAATCCGAGATTCATTCCGAGGGGTCTAAAATCGCCAAGACTGATTTTGACTTTACTGCCGACTTTTTTTGTTGCTTCTTGGACTTCGCCAATGTATTTACCGATAGTATCTTCATGTACAGCTTTAATCCAAGCTTCATTTTTATTTCCGAAAGCTTTCAATATGGCTTTTTTGGTATCTGCAACCCCGCTGTCGGCTTTTGAAACAATATTTAATATCTCGCTTTCAGGAATTCCCAACCGTTTTAGTTGAATATAGCTTGAAGCTTTTTCTTCAGTATTCAGAACTTTAGACATTTTTTTCAATAAATCTTTTTCGGATTTATCAAGAGCCAAATTATTCAGTTTTGCATAACCATTTCCTGTCAATTTCAGAGTCCCGACAATCTGATTAAAGTCGTGAACAACTCTTTGTCTTTGAGGAATCATCTCCGACTTAACCATTTCCAATTCCGGCATTGATGGTGTATTTTTTATTGCGCTAAGTACAGAATTTTTTTCAATTAAACTTCCGCTTTTGTTTCCGCCTTTTCGTAAAAGACTTAAAGCACTTTGGAAAGGTTTACTCTGAACTAATTTTGAATTTTGAATTTTATCGCCGAAGTTTGTAACTTTTTTAAGTAAGCTTTTATCGTACTCACCTCCGCATGCGGAAGTATACTTATCGAGCAAAAATCCGCAACCGAACCAAGTAAGAACAGATGCTATGGGATGATCAATTAGCGGACCGAAGAACCCTTTTACAATCATACTGTAAAACGGACTTTCTTCTAGTGCATCTTTAAAACTGTATTTCTCATTAGGAGCATAGTATTCAGGAATTCGGACAGATTGAGGCTGCGTTCTTACTTGAGGAGCCGAAAATCCTTGAGGAACACCATAACCACTATTACGATTATCAAAATTTTGAATACTTTGAGTCACGATACAATAAACCTTTATTAAACCTAACTATAAATATAAAGATTTTTTATCGTAAAAAATTGCCTAAAAATCATGCTTTAGCGATTGTTTTGTAATATTTCTTAATACTTAGTCTATAGTATTTTCTAATATTTTAACAAGATTATTTAAAGAATTTTCTATAGAATCTTTGTTTAGTAATATTGTTTGAACGGTAGTATTAACAGCATTATTGATTTCTTTTTGATTACGTCTTTGTTTCATTTGAGGGTATATATGGTTTAGTTGTTTAGCGCTTATTGAACGGGCTTTTGATGTCATATCGGATTCATCGTTATAGAATTTGTCAGATAGTGCATCTGAATTAGTTGCTATAATATTTGTCATTTTTGCTAAATCCAGTTGATTTTGTGCATTTGTGAGGTATAAGCAAAATTCGAGCGCTTCTTTTTTCATTTTTGCACGTTTCGGGATTACAAAATTCATAACGGATAAATCGTTTTGCCCGAGAGGACCTTTAAATTGTTCCGTTACATCAGTTTGTTCATATACTGAAGGAGCATTTTCTTTTATCATATTAAGGAAGTTTGCCCCTCCTTGGTAAAAAACTATTTTCCCTGCCATATACTGTTCGAGCGCTTCTCTATGAGTCATTGTAATAGTTTCGGGCGGAATTAGTTCTTTTTCATAAAGAGTTTTAAACATTCCAAATACTTTTGCAGAGGAATCGGAATTTAAGTCTGTAAGTTCAGAAACACCATATTTATTCAATATTTTCATCATTGTATCATTTTCGGTAACAGTCGGAAGAAAAGCATAAGCTCCGGTGTTGGTTTTAATTTTTTCAGCAATTGAGGCAAGCTCTTTATAAGTTTTAGGTAATCTGATTATTCCGGATTTTGCAAATAAGTCTTTGTTATATATTGTAATAGCGCTTGTTGCATACCAAGGAACTGAATACAATTTATCATTGTATAAAAGTGTTTTTATTATTTCCGGATTGAAATGTTGTACTGATTCAAACGGAATTTCTTCTAAAGTTCCTTTTTGTGCTAAAAGTGCGGAAAAATCAGGATTGAGATTGATTAAATCAGGCGGATTGTCTGTCATTACTGCGGCAAGAGTACGTTTTTCTCCTTCCGAGAAGGGTACATCAACCCATTTTATATGAAGGTTTGGATGTTCTTTTTCGTATGTCCGTATAACTTGGTACATATAATCGGAAAAGTCACCCATCTGTAAAGTCCAAACGGTAATTTCTTTTTGAGAATTTTCTTGTCTTATAGAACAGGCTGTTAAACTAATGGTTAAAATTGTTATTAGCAGTAATATTAAAAATTTTTTCATAATTTTCCCCTCCAGCACTCGTATGTCACTTTCGTTCCTACGATTGCACCCTCCCCGTTGGAGAGGGTTATATCAGGTTATATTTTTGTTGTTAGGTTTAAGTCTATATATTTGAATGTGTTTGTTATAATTCCGGGTGGGAAATTATAAACATTGTTGCAAGGTGTAATCTTCAAAATGGCATTTGTTTTATCAATTTTTGAGATTGTTGCCAAGTATTTATTCCTGTTTGCTGAAAAAATAATGTATCCGTTAGCGCTTTGTATCTCGTCTATGTTAAATCTGTTTGCTGATATTGATGCCAAAGTCAAATAAAACAGTTTTTCCTGATTTATTCCGAAAATTTTTGCGCAATTTTCAAACATAATATTTTGAGTAACAGTCAACGGATTTGCTGTGGTTGTTTGAGCGGGAATTTCGTTAGCTGAAACAAGCGGAGCAATTAACAGTACTGTTATTATAAAAAGTTTTTTCATTTTATACCATCCTCATTATATAAAATACCATATCGGAATTATTTTTTTATCCTATATAAGAAGGAAAAAGTTTCGTTATTTTTATTATTAAAACTACATTATTTACATCATTTACGGGGATTGAATAATATGATATCATAATGAGTATTATATAAGTACTAAGGGAGATAAGATGTTACAGGAAGCTACAAGAGCGATTAATTCCGCATTCAATAACAGTTTTATAAAAAAACTAAGCCAATATTTACACGATTGTGTGAGAGAAGAAGTAAAAAGTTCAACATTCAGGAACTTAAAAGCTGATAAAGACAACAAGTGGATATTCTTAAATGAAGATGACACTTTATTTACTCAAGGACTTGAATATCTAAAACTTGAGGGTTCTGATCCTAAGATAACAGAATTAATGATACAAGCTGACACGAGCCAAAAAGATAAGTATCTTATATACGGATACTTGTTTTTGACAGGTAAGAGCAAGTCCGGAAGAAAAAATGAATTTTTAACACCGCTTTTATATGCACCATGTCATTTGGAAAGAAATGGTGTGAATATTAACTGCATGCTTACAGATGAATTTATATCCTTAAATACAGGTGCTTTAACAGCTTTAATGAAAAAATCCGATGATGAAGATGAAACAGAATCACTTCTTGAAGGTTTGCTTGATGTAGTTCCTTCTGTTCCGATTACCAAAGAAAAGTTAGATATATTCTTAACTACGCTTAAATCTATCGTTCCTGATATTGATATTTCTCTTGATGCAGGCGGTAAGGTTGAAGAAGACAATATTACAAAAGATTTTTACAACGAAAAAATTGATTCAGAAAATATTGATGAAATTATAGAGGCTGAAGAGACCGCAAGTAAAAAAGCAATAAAGTTAGATAAAATTAATATTACAAACCAATGTGCGATTATTCTTACAAAACGTCCGTCCGCAACGGCAGGTGTTTTGCACGAATTAACTCAAATAGCGGAAAAGCCCAGCGGTATTTATCGTGAAACTGTTTTAAATTTAATAAATGAAGAATATACTCAATCTAAACCTGTTGATACCCAACAAAAGACATTGGAAGAGTTTTTTCCGGTAACACCGCTTTCACTATCCGATGCGCAGCTTAATGTGATAAAAAATGTAGAAAATTCAAGATTGGTTTCAGTTTTCGGACCTCCCGGGACAGGAAAATCTCAAACTATTGTTAACCTCGCTGCACACTTAATTGCAAACGGAAAAACCGTTCTTATTGCATCACGTATGGATAAGGCAGTTGACGTTGTTGCCGAAAGACTTAATGAACTTGGCGCACCGTTTTTGGCATTAAGAGCAGGAAGGCTTAATTATCAACGAGAACTGTCTATGCAATTACAGGATTTGCTTGCAGAAAAAATCGATCTTAATGAAGGAGCAGAAGATTCAATATTGTGCGATGTTTCTGATATGGAAGAACTTCTAAAGACGATTTCAGATTTGGAAAAGAAGGCAGAAAAAATCATTAAGCTGGAAGAAAATTGGACCGGTGTAAGTGAGAGAATAAAACTGGAAGAACCTCAACACCAAAATCACTATTATATAAAAAGAGTTCTTAAGGGCGACGAGATTCAAACAATTGAAACAATTATAAATTCTTTGTCAGAAAATCAAGAAAAATCAGGATTTTGGGCAGGAATTAAAAACCATTCATCTTTAAGCAATTTAAAGAAAATTTTAAATGTAAAAAACTTTGATGTTAATAATGAAAATTTATCTGTTTTGCAAGTGGAATTAGAATTTGCAAAGCTTATTTATGAAGCAAGAAAAATAGAAACAGAAATTCAAAAAATCGGGAATATTCATGTAATATCAGAACAAATAAGAACACTAAAAAGAAAACAGAAAAAATTAGCGATTGATATATTAAAAAATAAACGCAGAGAAGCATTAAAAGGCTTAATGCGCGATCCGGTAAAGCGTCAAAGACTTTTTGTACATTCAAAATCTCTGACAGAACGAAAGAAAAATTTGCAAAACCGATTGCTTGAACAAGAAGATTTCAGACCTCTTTTAGAAGCATTTCCGTGCTGGTGTGTTACAACATATGCAGCATCAGGTTCACTTCCTCTCAAACCGGGTTTATTTGATGTAGCAATTATTGATGAAGCTTCACAATGCGATATAGCAAGCTGTTTCCCAATTTTATTCAGAGCTAAACGAGCTGTTGTTGTGGGTGATGATAAACAATTACCTCACCTTTCGTTCTTGGAGAAGGCTAAAGAACAATCATTTATGTCACAGTATGGAATAGGTGACAGATATCAGCTTATGTGGAGATTCAGAACCAACTCCATGTTTGATTTGGCAAATTATTATTCTATGCATCCTGTTCTTCTTGATGAACACTTTAGAAGCTTACCGCCGATTATAAATTATTCTAACAAGGAATTTTATGGCGGAAGAATAAAAGTTATGCGCAGAAATGATAATTCAAAGAAAGTTCTTGAAACTGTTGTAGTTCCTGACGGAAAAGTAGATTTTGATGCAACAAGAAACCTGCCTGAAATTGAAGCATTAGTAAAAAGATTGCATGAAATTGTTGTAGAAGATGAAAGAAATGGGGTAAATGAAGGGAAACCGCCAGTTTCAATCGGTATAATATCGCCTTTTAGAGCACAGGTTGAACAATTAAAAATTTCTGTTGCAAAAGTTTTGTCTGAACACATGATAGAGAAGCACCAAATAGAAATTGGTACCGCGCATACATTCCAAGGTGATGAAAGAGATATTATTCTTATATCTTGGGCTTATGCTAACAACAGCTTCCCTCAGAGTTTGATTTTCTTACAAAAACCAAACTTATTTAATGTAGCCATTACAAGAGCAAGATATCAAATGATTAACTTTATATCAAAAGATCCCCGAGAACTCCCGGAAGGAATTTTGCGAAGTTATTTAGGTTTTTGTTCCGAATACGAAAATCGTTATGCATTGGCTCAGAGTGATGAGTTTGACGAAAATATTTATAAAAATGCATTTGAAAAAGAAGTTGCTGATGCATTCCGTTCATTAGATCATAAAGTCGTTTGCGGTGTAGATATTGCAGGACTTAGTGCGGATTTGCTGGTAGATGATAAATATATTGTAGAGTGCGATGGCGTGGAAGACAAATCCGTTTGCAGAGTTTCAAATATGAGAAAACAGGCAATCTTTGAGCGTTCAGGCTTAAAAGTGTCAAGAATATCTGCAAGAGAATGGCAATACTCACCAAAAGCTTGTATAGACAGAATTCTAAACAGCAATCTTTAGTTTGATTTATTATCGGCTTTATAATAAATTAGTCTTATGGATTTGTCGTTTAATAATCCCGAAAAAACTCTTGAATATTTAACTTCTGAAAACATTGACTATCAGGAGCTGACTGATAATGCTTTAAAACTGTCTGAACAAATTCCTGAACTTCATACAAACAAAGAAGGACGAAAATTTCAAGCTATTACACAAGGTATTTTGGAATGTTATAAGATACAAAAAGGTTTTAAGTCTACTCAATGGGTATCGGAAAACAAACTTCAAAACGAATTAAAGCAGGGCGAAGTTCCGATAATTTTTACAAGAATTAACGGGAAAGGTGAAGTTTGTGAATATAAAATTATCAATTTTGACCAAATAGATTTCAATAAAGAACTTGATTTTGCCGATGAATTTGAAGTCATATCAAAACCAAAGATTAAAAAGTCTGAAAATATGCAAACAGCAAGTGTTAAAACAGAAGATAACGCTGAATATATAAAAGTTTTAACTTTACTTATGAATGGCGAAAACGTATTTTTGACAGGTTATGCAGGAACAGGAAAAAGTTATATCCTGAATAAGTTAAAAGAAAAGTTTAAGAAGAAACTTACGATTACAAGTACAACAGGTATTGCTGCCGTAAATGTAAAAGGACAAACTCTTCATTCTTGGGCAGGAGTTGGTCTTTGTAAAAATCCGATATATAAAACCGTAGATAAAATAAAGACTCGTCCTTCGATATTAAAACAAATACAAAACTGCAAAATTTTGGCTATTGATGAGATTTCAATGCTTAATATTGAAACTTTTGAGTATGTTGATGAAGTTTTAAAGATAATAAGAGAATCTGTAGAGCCGTTTGGCGGAATACAAGTTCTTTTTATTGGTGATTTTTATCAATTGCCTCCTGTAGAAACCGGAAATATAAACAGCAATCCTGAGTATTCGTTGTTTGACGGAGATACTTTCTCTGAACAAAATAGGCGCTATTGTTTTGATTCACCTGTTTGGAAGGATTTTAAACTAAAAAATGTTATACTTAAACAGAATTATCGTCAAAGTGAAAAAGATTTTATAAAAGCACTTTCTGATATGAGAACAAATTGTTTGGATAATGATGATATTGAACTTTTAAAAAGCAGAGAAACAAATCTTGATACTTCAGAAACAAATATGCTCCATATTTTTTCAACAAACTTTGAAGCGGACAGATATAATATGTCAAAATTCAACATGATAGATAATCCGGTTAAAATATTCGCTTCGGAAGATGGTGTTTACAGAGGTACAAAACCAATATACAGCGGTCTTACAGATAATGAAAAATATATTCTTGAGATATTTGGCAAAAATTGTCGTGCTGATAAAGAACTTGTTCTAAAAATAGGTGCTAAAGTAATGCTTTTAGTTAATATGGATTTTAACAGAGGACTTATTAACGGTTCTTGCGGAGATATACAAAGCTTTAATGACAGTTCGATTACAATAAAATTCGATAACGGAGAAACTGCAGATATTCCAAGACATAAGTTTGAATACTATTATCACGACAAATTATATGCAGAAAGAACTCAATTTCCGCTAAGACTCGCCTACGGAATAACTATACATAAGTCACAGGGAATGACACTGGATAAGCTTGTAGTAGACTGCTCACGTATATTTGAAAGAGGGCAGGCTTATGTTGCAATGAGCAGGGTTAAAACTCTTGACGGGCTTTATCTGAGGAATTTTTCTAAGGATAAAGTTATGGTTGATGAACGTGTTGCAGAGTTTTATTCTGATTTAGACGAAGTGCAGGAAGTTGAACCTATCGCTCAATTATCTTTTAATCTTGATGAAGACGAAGACGATAAGCCAAAAATTAGTGATGATGAAGCAAAACGAATTATTGTTGAGTGTGTAACAGAATTTAACGGAATGTACGGAAAGAGCGGAATAACAAAAATTTTGTTCGGAAGCAGAACAATAGAAAATAATGAGTTCCACTCTGCTGCTGCAAATTCAAAATTCTTCGGCGCACTAAAAGGAAGACGACAAAAAGCTATTACAAAGTTAATAGATGAACTGATTGAAAAAGAAGAATTTAAAATAAAATATATAAGCTTTGGAAAACCTATTTTGTGTAGAAAGTAAGAAAAAATTTAAACTTTTATCGCTACATAAATTGGTTATGTTCTTTTTCCCAAGCGACAGTTGTAGATTTTCCATGTCCGGGGAATATGGTTATATTATCAGGAAGCGTAAAGATTTTTGACTTAATGCTGTCAACAATTTGCACAAAATCTCCGCCTTCCAAATCACACCTTCCTACAGATTCTCTAAAGATTGTATCTCCCGAAAATAACATATCTCCTACAAGATAACAAACACCGCCTTGAGTATGTCCCGGCGTATGAAGAACTTTTATATCCGTATTACCTATTTTTAATACATCTCCGTCTTTTACAAAAATATCAATTTTCGGAATCGAAATTTCCGGTATACCAAATGCCGGTAAATACATATTGGTTTGATTTAAAATTCGCATATCTGCTTCGTGCATAACTATTTTTGCATCAGTAGGACGAATTCCTGCAACGTGGTCGAAATGTCCATGCGTTAATAAAATATATTTTAGCTTTGCACCACATTTTTCTATCTCTGATTTTACAATTGGATCAGCTGCTGAACAATCAATCAAAACAGCTTCCTTTGATTCCTCATCAATCAAAAGATAATTGTTATTATCAATAGGCGGTTCTCGAAATGTTTTTAATATCATAAATATATTTTATCCTAAACAGGAATAAAATATACTATGCTATTTGCGATAAATGTCCGGGTTTCTTTTCTTCTACAAAATTCGGATTTAACCAACCGGACTTATATCCGACATAACCTAAACCTGAGATAATTGCAGCGCCGCCTGCTATGCCGGCAGCCCACTTACCGCCTTTTGAACGGAAGAATCTGCTGATTCTGTTTCCTATTTTATTATTTGATGTTAATTTGGATAAATCAAGTTTTAATTCTTCACCCTTGTTCAGATTTTTATTTCCGTATGCAGTATTATAATGCAGTTCTCTTACTAATTGAGCTGTAGATTTTCCGTTTGGATTACACCAACCGTTTTCTTCCCAAGTTGTTTTCAAATCGACATGGTTCTTCAATATCTTTTTCGCAACGTCAGTATTTCTATCTTTCATTGCTCTTTCTATAGAGTCTGCCATCTCGTCTGATATAATAGAATCTCTAAGCTTTTTAAGAGCTTTATAATAATCCTGATTGTCTTTTAATTGCTTATTCAACAATTCTTCAGGAATATCTTCACCTATTTTGGATTTATAATCTTTCTTTAATTTATTAACAATTTTATCCTTTGCTTTTTGATATTCTTGTTGTTCTTCAGGTTTTGCTATTTTTAATGCTAATTCTTCGGTCATATAGTATTCGTGTTGACCTTTATACCCGTTTACAAACTTAGCCTTATCTGTAGTATCTGTCGGATCAAATACTTTTTGATCCATACCCTGAACTTTAGGAACAATCGGGATGCAACCTTTTTTCATCGATTCCAAGTCTGTTAACTCGCAAGGTGCAAACCTTGATGCTAATGTTGCATAGTCTCCTGCTGCAGCAAAACTGGTTCCCGGAGCCCAGCCGTCAAGACATACAAATCTGCCTTTTAAGTCAGGATCTTTTGCGTATTTTTCAAGTATCTTCGTTATATCATCACGCATATTTGTCATGTCACCGCCAAATACGTATACGGAATTTGTATTTTTGGTTTTCTTGACAAATTTAACCCAAGCGTCCAGTCCGGTATCAATACCTTTTTGGAAGTCACCGCGTCCCCAGCTGACAAACATTGGAACATCTTTTCCGCTTTCAAGCATTTTGATATATTTTTCATCAATACCGCCTAAAATGGTAAAGTTACGTCCCGTACCGCCGGTTACGGCTGCAGAATAGCCTGTACCTGCATCCAGCCACTGCATTTTACCGTCATTCCCTTTACCCCAAAGTTGAGCGCCTTTAAAATCTTTGTTCAATCTTTTCAATAAACTGATTTTATTATGCTGTTTTACTTTTCGCATCGCATTTAAATCATATTTTGATTCTTCTTTAAATGCCTCAAATTTAGGGAAGGTAATCTCTTTTCCGTCTTTAGTTTTTATTTTGCATTCGTTCTTGTAGTATCCTTGCAAACCATCTGTTGTAAATCCGGAAGCCATAGGATCCATAAGAACATTTATGATACCTCTGAATACACCTTTATCACTTAAATCTTTAAGTCTTGAATACAAAGCCGGTGACAGTAATTCATTTTCAATAAGGCTTTGATAGTAGTTATGCGATACTGTTGTAAACATCGGAACATATCCCTTTTCACCATACGCAATCGGGAACATTACAGCATTTATTTGTCCTCTGCCGTCAAAAATTTCCTTTGGAAGAAGTGTTTTTAAGAATTCTTCTTCTTTCCCGTCGATTAATGCTTGTTGATATTGTTTACTCTTAACAATTCTTTCAATTTCACCTGGTTTTGCAAGAGAAATTACAGCGTCTTTTGTGTTTAATCCGTACATGTAGCCATCACATAAATTGTGACCATACGCTGTCAAAATTTTATCTTTATAATATTCAATTCCTTCCGCATTTTTTTCTGCCATAAATTGAATTAAAGGCATGGCTTGCCCGTCATGACAGGTTAAAAACTTAGGATCAAATCCGTATTTTTCTTTAAGTAACGGTAATAATTCAGCTGTAGCCTTGGATTGCTTTGCATAAGGTTTTCCCTGCCAATTGTATGAGAGCTTTTGAGCTTCAGCGTTTCCCGTTGCAGATGAATAACTTCCGTCTGCATACGGTTTTGCCATACTTGCTGTTGCATCAACATAGGTTAAAGTAATATCAATTTTTTTAATTTGCTCATCACTCCACCCTTTTGATTGCAAGAATTTTTTTACTTTATCATCTTTTCTTAAAATATACATGCCGGTAGGAACTTCTTTTTCAAGCCCCCAACTCATAGTCTTGGTACCGACTTCATCAAGTACAAAAACTTTATTATAGTTTTCAGGTTTTGCAAGTTCTTCTACAATGTTTGTTGTTTTATCCAGTTTAATACCTGTTGTAAATACTTGTCCTTCATACGCTTTAAAAGGGTGTCCCTCAGGCAGTCCCGTAGGAATTCTTCTCAACTTGATTCCATCCTGTTTTACACCTACAAGTTTTCCGTCTTTATCGTAATCTTTTACGTACAAAACTTCTTGATTGTACAAAGGAATGTTTTCAACAACTCTGTCAAAATCTTTTATATTATCGTGTGAAAGAGGAAAGAAGAATAAATCATTACCGACAGTTGCGACACCGCCTCCGGCTTGCCCGAAAATTTGCATCTCGGATATTTGGTGAAATAAATGCCTCTCATTACCGCCTTTAAATGCAAGAGTCGATATTCCGACTTTATTCTTGTTTTGTGTTACATCTACAGAGTTAGAACGGACATGACCGACTACGAGTTTTGATTTTCTGACAGAACAGTCTACACCAATAGCGTTAATTTGCATAGATTACTCCTTACACACATAATTATTCTTCTTTTTATATAAAAACCGACACACACAAAAAATTAACCTTTTCCCCCAAAATATTAAGAAATATTAAGTAAATTTTTGTTAAGTTTTTATCTCCTTTGTATATTCTATCAAAAATATAATTTCTGTTCAATAATTAAAATAGGTAAATATAATAGCAAGTCAGGTTTCACATGACAAAAACTGTTTAAATATTACCCCCTCTCTCTAGCTCTGTCTTGACCTGCTCGCGTTAAACGTGTTTTCGGACTCGGATTCAAAGAACTCTCGTTCTTTTTTTCAAAGATCCTCCGCACTCTGCTCACAGGTCGATTAAACCGAAAAGGTCGGTTATCCCCATTGACCATCAAAAAAAAGAGCAGTCTTAACTACTCTTTTTTTAAATTGCCGATGGTCGGGGTCGAACCGACACGTAGTTGCCTACACCAGATTTTGAGTCTGGCACGTCTACCAATTCCATCACATCGGCATTTGGTTACGTGATATATATATTAAAACAGAAACATATTTTTATTTCAAATATTTTAGCCGATATGGAGAATGAAATTGTTTTTTTATTTTTTTGATAATGTTTTTATGAAAAAAATACTTCTTTTTATTATAGCTTTTAACTTAGTTCTAAATGCCTATGCAGACACCATTCAAGGCGGAATTTCCGAAAAGGGTGTTACACAACAAAACAGAATTATAGATAAAAAAACAGGAAAAGGAATTAGCGGTGCTGATATATCTTTACCAAAAGAAAAATATCAAACTAAAACTGACAAAAACGGATATTTTGAATTGGATACTTCCATAAACGGAACAAGCATAATGTCTGTAAAAAAAGACAAATATAAACCTTTTTCCATGACTGTTACTCAAAAAACATTTAGTAAGCCGATTGAGGTTAGCATTGAAAAATCTGATGCTCACAATATTACAATAGACATAAATATGCACCACTTAGGTGATAACAGCTTTTCCGATAATTCTGCTAATGCCGGAGAATTCCAAAGTGACGCAGTCGGACCTTTTTTTACTAAAAAATTCAATCTGAGGAGCATAAATACGCATGCTCCTGCATATCTTGTAATTGGTTCAATTATCGGAATTGACACTCTTGTCGCACGATCTATGGGACAGAATAAGCACCCTAATGCTTATGCTTCAGCCCCTGAAGTTTATTTTAACGGGAATAAAATTGCAGAAGTTCAAATAAACGGTGACGGGCAAAAAATCAAACTTCCTCCGAGTTTAATAAAAAGAGGATTAAATGAAATTACAATAAAAACAGGACGAAATCTTATGCAAACATCTTATGTTGACTATGATGATATTGAATTTATGAATTTAACAATTGAAAATTAATAAGAAAAATAGTTATAATATAAATAATAAAATATAAATAAATGTAACAATTTATTGTGCAATTGTTATTATAATTCTTAAATGTGGAAGTAATATCATGAAAATGAAATCGTAACGGAATACTCGATTTCATATATTGTGTAAGTATAAGAAGTATTTACATTTGTCATTCCTAATCAAAAATTGTTACTTAATGAAAGGAATCAATAATGGAACCTGTTAGTCAAAACATATCGTCACTCATACCTATGAGTCAAATAGCGCCATCTATGAGTTTTAATCCTGCCTTCGGCAGTATAAATAATCAAAACTTTGTTAATGATATTGCAGCTTTTATTCCTAACATGTCAAATGCCGGTACAAATTTTGATTTAGTAATGAATAATTTTGCTTCATTTAGAGATATTATCTCCGTTGCCCAAGGCGGAATATCTCAAATGAAAGAGCAGGGAGAAAGTATTAGAGATCTTGTTGCGCAAGCAAAAGAAGAAGGTGTAACACCGGAACTTTTAGATAAAATCCAAGCTGAAGTTGATTCAAGAGTTGCAGAAATCCAAAGAATAAGGGATGGTGCTGTGCTTAACGGTATCAATGCATTTGATAAATTCAGTTTGGATATTCCTGATGTACTTGGTCTTATGGGAGCAAACAATAAAGAAGATGTGTCAAACGCAATATCTGATATGATGGCATCTTTTGATATAGATATAAATATAGAAGGCGATGGTTTTAGCTTCGGCGGAAAAGCAACCATAGAAATCGGATACACTGAAGATGGTGCATTACAAATAAATGTTGATGCAAGTATGGATTATGATTTATCGGGTTTGGTCGGTAAAGGTGGTGTAACTTCTGATAATGCGTTTGATATGATTAATAATTTTATAAATATGTTAGGTGTTCAACAAGGAGATTTGGGTAATGCACAAAACTTTCTTGATGCAATATTTGAACAAATATTTAATACAATGATGGGAGCGGAAGAATCTCCAGAAGGAATTGAAATTGAACAAGACTCATCTGATTCTCTTAAAGGAAAAATTGTTCAACAAGCATCAATTACGCTTGACGGAATGGCTGGTCAAGCACCAAGTATAGCAATAAATATTTTATAAGATTATAATACACACAAAAAGCACAATTTAGCGGGTAATAACCCGTTTTTTTTTGACTTTTTAATAAATTAAATAACCTGTATTGTTTTACTATTTACTTTTGCCCCTTTTCGTTCTACAATTCAAGTGTAGTAAGGGAGAAATTATAAAGGAGAAAAATTATGTCAAGAAAACCTATTATTGCAGGAAACTGGAAAATGAACTTACTTCAAGCTGATGCTAAAGCTTTATTTGAAGGAATCTGCTCATATTTAAAAGATTATACGGCAGTTCAATTACCGACAGTTGTAATTGCGCCTGTATTTACTTCTATTAATCAAGTACATTCAATTGCTTGTGATTGCGGATGTGGTGGTAACAAATTATCTGTTGCAGGTCAAAACTGCCACTGGGAATCTTCAGGCGCTTATACAGGTGAAATTTCTGTTGAAATGCTTAAAGATGCAGGTTGTGATTATGTAATTATTGGTCACTCAGAAAGAAGACAATACTTCTCAGAAACTGATGAGATGATTAATAAGAAAGCTAAAGCTATTCTTGCCGGCGGTTTAATTCCTATTATCTGCTGCGGTGAAACTTTGGAACAAAGAGAAGCTGGTTCAACAGATGTTCATATTGCATCTCAAATCAGAGCAGCTTTAGCAGGAATCTCATCTGAAGATATTGCTAAATCAGTAATTGCTTACGAACCTATTTGGGCAATTGGAACAGGTAAAACTTGTGACAGCGCTGAAGCAAACAGAGTTATTAAAATGATTAGAAGCGTTGTATCAGAAGTTGCAGGCTCTTCTGCTGCGGATTCAATCAGAATTCTATATGGCGGTTCTGTTAAACCTTCAACTATTGAAGAACAAATGTCACAATCAGATATTGACGGTGCATTAGTTGGCGGAGCAAGTTTGAAGGCTGACAGCTTTAATGAAATTATCGCTAATACAATGAAAGTTAGTGTATAAAATTATATACATAATAAAAAAAACAGACATCATATATTAAGGTGTCTGTTTTTTATTGTCGAATCTGTAGGGTTTGGTTTTAACCGAACCAAAAAGTTAAAAGTGCGTCAAATGACGCACCCTGCATAACTTAATTTGTTATTGTCGGATTAGTAAATCCGACCTACTGACTATTTATTAATTAATATAGTAGGTCGGCTTTTGCCTGACAATAACTTTCTTTTGTACTATAATATCTTTGTAACATAGTTTATGGGATATGAAAAAATGTATACACTTGTTTATTCAATAAATAGCGAAAAAAATCCGAGTACGGTATATGTAAATTTAACGAACAAATGCACAAATGCTTGTATTTTTTGTTTGCGCTCACAAAAAGATGATGTTTGCGGACGTGAGATGTGGCATGATGATAATTACACTTTAGAGGATATAATTGAGCAGT
>CADBXV010000012.1 GCA_902798645.1 uncultured bacterium | reverse complement strand
AAGCCGTTTTGCGGGTTTTCTGATGTTACGGCACTACTGTTGATGATTTACAAAAAAACAGGTGTAATAACTTATCATAGTCCTATGGCAAGTACGGATTTCGGGATAGAATGCAACACATTCTCTCAACAAGATTTTTTTAATACTATTAATGGAAAGTCTTTGTATTTTGAAGGTTCTAAAATATTCAAAGACGGTTCCGCAAGCGGCATTATTTGGGGAGGAAACCTTTCTACAGTTGTTTCGCTTTGCGGACAGGATTTTATTCCAAATGAAGATTTTATTTTCTTTGCTGAGGACTTAAATGAGTCTGTGTACAAAATTGACAAAATGTTTCAGCAATTAGTTAACATTCCTCAATTTACGCAAAACTGCAAAGGAATTCTTTTGGGTGATTTTCTTGATGTTGATAATGAAGAATGGCTGTATGAATATTTTAATGAACTGGCAGAAAAGTTGAATATACCTGTTGTATCAGGTTTCAAAATAACACATTTAAAAGACAAAATCACATTACCAATCGGGAAATCCGCTGTATTAAAAGGTGCAAAACTGGAAGTTTAATCTATAATTTTAGGTTTTTTAGTAAAATATTCGGTAAATTTATTTTTATAATCGTCCAAATTTGTACAATAAGCTTCTAAATCCAATGATACGCCCTTTTTAAGCGGATAAGCTTTTATTCCCATAGCTTTGTAAATTGAGCGCATAAATGTATTTGAAATAGCATCACTTCCCCTCTCCCAAGGTGTTGCGTGAGCCAGAATCCATCGTATTTCAGCTATAGAGTTGTTTACATCAGTCAGATTTTCTTCTTTTACTTCGTTTAAGATAAAATTGGTATATAGTTTATTGTATATTTTATCAATAATAGAAAATGATGTGTGTATATATTTTCCGTTACCGTGTTCTATAAATTTTCCGGAATCTTTTTCATGAACAGGGCGAGTTAACTCAATATAAAAAGGGTTATTTAAGGGATGTTTTACTGTGTAATCAAGTCTATCGGAATAGCATCGGTATCTGTTTTTAGGATTTTTGCTGTATGGTGTAATCAAACCTGTTGAGCTATCCCAGCCGGATTTATTATTCCATCCCATTCTTTTTGTTCTCAAAATTCCTGTATGGATCTGTTTTTCCTTATCGGTTGAGATTAGTTTGTTTGCATCAATTACCCCATTTGTAACTTGTTTAATCGTTTCCTCAAAATTACAAATTTGTCTTATGAAATTAACTGTCTTATCCGCCGTTTCGATAATTTTTTTAGCCCAACCCGAATGATGTCCGTATCCTTTTATACGTACATAAAAATCGTCTTCTTTAAATTGCAGTTTTTTGGACTGCAAATTGATACCGAAATTAGGTTTATAACTATAAATATTTAAAGACTGGATTTTCACATTAATTATAAAAACCGTAAATTAAAAAATTGCTAGTCGAGTTTTAATTCATCTCTTTTAACAGTTTTTTGTTCACCGGAATCAAGATTTTTAACGGTAACTTCACCGTTAGCAATTTCATCTTCGCCTAATATAACTGCAAATTTAGCTGTTTTTGAAGCTTTTTCCAGCTGTTTTACAAACTTTTTATTTGTTAAATCGAATTCGCAAGCAATTCCTTTTGAACGAAGTTCTTGAGTCAATTTAACCGCTTCTGCCGTATTATTTGAAACAATATATGCAGTTAATTTTTCTTCCGCTCTTTCTCCGATAAGAGAAGCAAGCCTTTCCATTCCCATTGCAAAACCGATTGCAGGGGTATCTTCTCCTCCTAAGTTTTTAACCAAAGAATCGTATCTTCCTCCTCCGCAAACCGCATTTTGAGAACCGAGATTATTTGATTTAATCTCAAAAACAGTTCTGTTATAATAATCCAAACCTCTTACAAGAAGTCTATTTCGTTCATATTTTATGCCTAAAGTATCCAGATAGTTTTTTAGTTCTTCAAAGTGTTCAGAACACTCTTCACATATAAAATCACCTTGAATTACCGCTTGAATTTCGGGTTTTGCATAAACTTCCTGACATTCCGGTGACTTGCAATCCAAAAGTCTTAGCGGATTTTTGTCAAATCTTGTTTGGCAATCTTCACAAAGTTGGGGAAGATACGGACGAATAACATCTTTTAATTTCGTTTTAAATTCTTCTCTGCATTTAGGACAACCAAGAGTATTTAATTCTACGGTCAAATCGTTTAACCCTAATTCATGTAAGTAATCTACTGCCATCAAAATAACTTCTGCATCTGCTGTTGCTTGCTTAATTCCGAAAACTTCTATTCCTACTTGATGAAATTGTCTTTGTCTTCCTGCCTGCGGACGTTCATATCTGAACATCGGACCTTTATACCAAAGTTTAACAGGGGCTGAAAGTCTGTGCATTCCGTTTTCTATAAAAGAACGAACAACACCTGCCGTATTTTCCGGACGCAGAGTTAAAGAACGGTCACTTTTTTCAAAAGTATACATTTCTTTATTAACAATATCGGTTGTATCACCCACACCTCTTGCAAACAGTTCCGTAGCTTCAAATATCGGGGTGCGGATTTCTTTTGCACCGTATTTTGTAAAAATTTTATTAGCTGTTTCTTCCATAAAATGCCATATAGGCATTTCGCTCGGTAATATATCTTTTGTTCCTTTTTGTACTTTTATTATTGCCATGATATTCTTTCCTTTATATAATAATTATACAATAAAATTTTAAGGGGCAATGTATGGGAATTAAAATAACCAAAATGCAAGGTTGCGGAAATGATTTTGTCATAATGGATTATGATGAATATAACAGAGGATATGATGCAAAGCTATGGACAGGAATGTCAGAAGCCGCAAAAAAACTGTGTGACAGAAACTTTGGCATCGGCGCAGATGGGTTTATTGTTCCAAATACTAATACAGAAGAAGCTGATATCGGCTGGTTTTTTTATAATTCAGACGGTACAACAGCACAAATGTGCGGAAATGGTATAAGATGTTTTGCAAAATATGTTTATAATAAAGGGTTGGTTTCTGCAAAAGAATTTGGGGTAAAAACTCTGGCTGGTATTATAAAGCCAAAAATTCTTGATGACGGACAAGTCAGAGTAAACATGTCAAAACCAATTTTAGAACCTGAAAAAATTCCATTTCTGCCCATAAATAATCTTAATTATAAAATTTCTGTAAAAGACAAAATCTTTGAAGGAAGTGCTATATCAATGGGGAATCCGCATTTTGTCATTTTCACCGAACAAGATACAGATATCTTGGCATTAGCAAAAGAATACGGTCATACTTTAGAAACAAGCTTTGAATTCCCTGAAAAAACAAACGTAGAATTTGCAAAAGTAATATCTGAAGATAAAATCGATTTAAGAGTTTGGGAAAGAGGATGCGGAATTACTCTTGCTTGCGGAACAGGAGCTTGTGCAACAACCGTTGCCGGAATTATCAACGGACTTGTAGAGCATTCCGTTGATGTAAAATTGTTAGGCGGAACTGTTCATATTGATTGGCCCGGAAACAAATATGATGCGGAACACGACGTGTATATGACAGGCCCTGCAGACTATGTTTTTAATGCAGAACTAATCCTGCCTAATTAAACAAATTTTTTAAGAATCTTTTTATCGAAAATTTTCCGACAGGATGTATATCAATTTTAATAGGCTTATATTTTTCCGTTCCTTTTGCAATATCCTCTTCTATTTTTTCTATAGTTAAATTTTTTATACTTTTCGATAAGTGTTTCGGTAAGAAATCTCTATTGTGGCTATTTAACCAAAAATGCCAAATTTTATCTTTCGTCAAATTTATATCAAATAAAAGGGTATGACATGGTTCGTCATTTGCAATGTCATGTTCTTGGAATAAAAAGTAATTTGCTGTAGCTTTCGGATATTTTTTGTCAATTTCTTTTGCTACATTAGAATTTAATAAAGTTTCATATACTTCCTTGTTCCATCTCTCAGGCTTTATACATCTTATACCAAAGCTTGTGCTGTTTACATTTTCAATTTTCATGTTTTCTCCTTTTATTTTATATCCAATATTTTTGCAGATTCATCTAAATCCTTCAGAAGCTGCTCGTTACCTTCTTCAAGACCTCTTTGTCTTAATGCTGTGGCAACCGCTTTTGCAAGATTTGGCGCTTTACCTTTAGAAACAGCATTATAATATTCATATTCAAACTTTGAAGGTATTCTAAGTTCCCAATTCCCTTTATTCGTTCCGGGTGTATTGTATGTTTTACCAAGTCCCCAAAAATCTGCAAAGAAAATTTGTACACGCTTTGCAGGACTTGTAAACAGCTCTGCATAACTTGCTTCCATAAATTTATTTTTATCCGTTCTTATTTGGCGAGTATATTCTTCTAATTCTTTTTTTGAAATATTCTCAGGAGCGGTATCTTCTGCTAAATCCTTTGTTTTAGTCATAAAATGAACTAAATCTTCATCTCTGTTTTTTTTGATATTTAATTTATATGAATAATAATTTTTAATTCTCTCCAAAAAACTGCGTCTGCCAATATTTTTGCCTTTTACTTTGCTGAACAATTCATCTGTATATTCTATAAAAGATTTATTGTCGTGAGAGCCAATCATAATAACATTTCTTTCAGGCGCATATTTTCCTCTGTAATCAAACTGTGTTACTGAAATTCCGGATAAACCAAGCTTTTTCATTACTTTTTGAGTCGGTATATTAGGATCTCCCAAATCTTCACAAATAAGATCACCTTTACTCATTCCATGCTCTTTTGCGGACTGAAGAACAATTTTTTCTAATATATTCGAATATTCTTCAGGTTTCTTCTTATATTCTCCTTCTATTGAGTAAATTCTTCCTGAATTTTCTGCAGTCATTTTTTCTGCTGATGTTGTGTATATAAAAGGATCTACAAGACCTATTACATGATCAATTCTTAATCCGCCCGGAAAACTTGAAAAGAATTTGTCATACTTTTCTTTTAAAATCTTCCCTGCTTTACCCAATGTTCCGTCAGGATTAAATATGTATTTAGGATTAAAGTACCCAAATCCCCATCTTTGTCCGTCTTTTGAAAAATAATCCGGAGGACAGCCAATAGCCTTGCCTTTTAAGAATAAATTTTGATTAATCCATTCATCAGCTGCTGGAGATGCAACAGGCGAATCACCTATAATTTTTACGCCTGTTTGTTGAGCAAGTTCATTTGACTCCTTATTTGCAATATCAATTAAGAATTGCTGAAACATAAAATAATCAATATCATCCTTATAATTTTCTTTGATTTCCGCAATTCTTTTTTGAGCTTTTTCTATACCAAAAGAGCTTGTTGTTGAGAATAATTCCTTATCAATCCCATCCCAATCCTTCCAGTCTTTCTGGTAGTGTTTATCAAGAATTCTATATATTGCGTTCTTTGTTAGTTCATTGTGATTTTCTTTTTTAAATTGTGCAAATTCTTCCTTTAAAGAATTGCCTTCTTTAAAATTTTGATAAGCTTTATGAAGAACATTATTGTATTCTTCATTAACATTATAATAGTCTACTCTGCTTGATTTTGAACGATTTGTAACAACCTTATTTAAGTCATGCTCTGAAAGTAATTTTCCGTATTTTTCTGTTGTTAATTTTTCAAGTGGAATCATGAAGATATTTTTTGCAGAAGATTCCGGCGCATAAGGAGAAGGATCGCCTGATTTTCTCAAATTGTTTGGTTCTTGTTGAATACCTGTAAATCCATGTGCTTTCAAAAATGGTATTAATTTTTCCTGAACAGTTCTTGAAAAAAGAGAACCAATACCGGTATTTTCTGCTTCAATAGCCGGAGCTGCTGAATTATGTATGATAATATCCATTTGTTTATTTAACAGCTTAAGTCCTTTATTTAAAGAGTTTGTATAAACTTCTAATTCTTTTGTCGTTAGATTTCTCTTAAAAGATTGATTATAATTTGACCTTTTAATTTCCGATATTTTCATACACACTCCACAAATTGATATCACATACTATATATATTAATATATAGTATTAACATGAAAACTTGTAAATAATAATTTTGCTATTTAAATATTAAGAATTTTCTTTTATAAAATTTTCGGCTACTTCAGGATGCCTTTCACAGTATAAAGTAAATTGCCTTATTTTTTCTAACATACTTTTAGATATAATATGCTCTATTTTACAACTAATATCTTCCGCTTCATTTTCTTTTATATCCAGTATATTAACAAAAAATTCTTTTAAAATATTGTGTTTGTGATAAACACGAACAGCCTCTGCTTTACCTTCTTCCGTAAGAGTTATAACACCGTAACTCTCGTACTTAATTAAACCTCTGGCTGATAATTTTGCAAGGGCTTCCGATACTGACGCGCGGGAGATATTCAGATTGCGCGCCAGCTGGGCACCCCTAAGTTGTGTCTTATTAATGTCTGCAATGTAGATTGCTTCTATATAATCCTCAAGCCCTGAGGATAAATTTGAATTTTTCATTTCTTGTTTATAATTGTAAGGCATACCTAACACTTTGTCAAGTAAAATTTTTTGTGTTTTAAAATATTAGAATTTATAGTATAATTAAGCAATGGTTAGATTATTTGAAGATGATGCAGCAAAAAAAGTTGCTAAGATAATATACGCAATATTTCATATGCAGGAAATGTTTACACATATTGTACGTGTGGACTTCCCTGATGTAAAGCCTTGTATATATGCAATGTGGCACAGAAATCAAATGAACATATACGGGCATCCCAATATAGGAAGACTTAATGTCATGGTAAGCCGTTCAAAAGACGGTGAAATGATTGCAGATGTTATTGAACACATGGGATTTAAAACAATCAGAGGTTCAAAAGGTAAAGAAGGAGCCGTAGAGGCTTCAATGCAAATGATTTCGGCTCTTAAAAACGGAGAAGACGGTGCAATGATGGTAGATGGCCCTAAAGGTCCTCCGGAGAAAGCTAAAGACGGCGTAATTAAACTTGCTAAAATGGCAGGTGTTCCTATAGTCCCTGTTTCTTGGTATTCAACTAATTTTACTTGGTTGAAATTTCCGTCTTGGGACGGATTGAGAATGCCTTTATTTAGAACAAATTTGGTTAACTTATACGGAAAACCTATTTATGTTTCAGAAGATGATGATATAGAAGAAAAAAGGAAAGAGCTTCAAGAAAGTTTGAATGATTTGGAAAAAAGGATTCCTGAAGCGTATAAAGAGGTGTTTTTATGGGGACAAATCAGAAAGAAAAGGTCAGAATCCTCGCCGTTCAAATGGAATCCGTAGTCGGTGAACTTCAAATTAACATTGATACTGTCAGGAATTTATTAATCGCAAATATAGAAAAGTATGATGGTGCAGATTTTGTATTTTTGCCTGAAGTATGGACTACAGGGTGGTATACTCCAGATTTTAAAAAGACCGCAGAAACATTAGAAGATTCAGCTGCAATTCAAATGCTTTCCGAAATTGCATCAAAATATGGTGTTAATATTATCGGCGGAAGCTTTATAAGAAAATGCGGAGATGTATATTTTAATACTTGTCCGGTAATTAACAGAGTGGGAAAAGTTGTTGCCTTATATGACAAAAATCACTTATTTTCATATTATGGTGACAATGAAGGGGATTATATTACAAAGGGGAATAATCCTGTCATGGTAGAGTTGGATGGAATAAAAATCGGTTTAACTATATGTTTTGACATTCGTTTTCCGGAAATATACAGAGCTTACAGAAAAGCAGGTGCGGATATTCTTGTAAATATGGCAGCTTGGGGAAAAACAAAAAAAATACCTTGGGATACAATGACAACTTCAAGAGCCGTAGAAAATCAAACTTATATGGTCGCTCTCACTCAAACCGGTCTTTTACCTGACGGGAAAGAGAATTTGGGACATTCTATGATTATTGACTATGAAGGTAAGATTTTAGACCAAATAGAAGAAATTGAGGGCGGAATTTATGCCGAACTTGATTTAAATAAAATGTATGAATTTAGGGATAAATGTACTATATTAAAAGATATTAAAGATTCATACGAGGTAGTATCGGTTTAGGTTTAATAAAAAAATAAAAGGGATAAACAGGGGTAATTTTATTATGAAAAAAATACTGTCATTAATGTTATTGTTATTAATGTTTAATATAAATACAGAAGCTAAAAGCTTAAAAAGTGATTTTAAATCTATAATAAAAGAATCGAAAATTTCACAAAATTCAATATCAATTTCTATCAAAAATGTTGATTCCGGCAAAGTTGTATATTCCATAAACGATAAAATATTAGTACATCCGGCTTCAGTTCAAAAAATGATGACAATAGTCCCGATTGTTGAAGAATTAGGTGAAGATTATAATTTTAAAACAAGTATATATTCAAGAGGAAAGAACGGGTATGTTATTAAATTGGGAGCAGACCCTTATTTAACTTATTCTGACTTAGAAAATCTTTTGAAAAAGATAAACAGTGAAACAGTAAAACAAATATATATAGATAATTCAATAATTGAGCAAAAGGCATGGGGTGAAGGCTGGCAGTGGGATGACGACTTGAACACATCAATGCCGAGGTTTAACTCTTATAATTTAGACGGTAATCTTGTTAAAATCACGATTATGCCCACTGACTTAAGTAAACCGGCATTTATTATTAATCCTCAAAAATCCACTATGGTCTTTAACAATAATGTTATAACAGGAAATAAAAATGAAGTTCATATATCAAGGGATAATATAAATTCTTCAAATGTCTTGAAGCTTGAAGGTGTTGTAAGTACACCGGAAACACACTTCATTACTAATAACAATTTAAGACGATATTTTGAAAGTAAACTTACAAACGGGTTGGAAGACAGAAAAATTTATCTGAAATCATCATATATTGTTTCCAAAGTTAATAATTCAGACATTTTGCAGGGAGAAACGGAACATTCCATCTCAGGCGCAATAGACGACGTGTTATTAAACAGTAATAATATGATTATAGAAACGATGGCTAAACTTGCCGGCGGTAAGTATTACAAAAAACAAGGTACAGATATTGACGGCATAAGATTGTTTAATGAATATTGCCAAAAAAACGGTTTGGATAATTCAAGAATAAGATTAACAGATGCTAGCGGTGTTTCAAAAAACAATCTCACAGATGTTGATTTTATTACAGAATTTTTAATCAAAAATAAAAATAATAAAATAATGGACCGATTGGCATCACCTTCACAAGGTACACTTGCTGACAGAATGATTCCGTTGAAGGATAATTTAAAAGCTAAAACCGGAACTCTTTCTGATATAAGTGCAATAGCAGGTTATTTGACTGCAAAAAACGGTCAGAAATACGCTTTCGCCATAATAATTAATGATCCGGCAACTACAAGTTCTCAAAAGAAAAACTTAGAAAATTATTTAATCAGGGACATGTTTTTAAAACTGTAATGTAAATTAAAATCTACAACTTTAGTTGCAGATAGTTTGAATAATCAGAAAAAAAAGTAATTTTTTTAAAGAATAAATTACTCTATTAACAATGCTTTCAGCCTGTTTCCTACATCAAATGGAGGATTCTATAACTAAAGTTGTAAAGTTCGAATTTATTTTGCCGATAACAAAAATGAAAGGCAAATTATAAATTTATTGAAAGGAAATTTATTATGGCAGCGACAGCAGCAATTACAATCAACACAAACCTTGCGTCATTGACCTGTCAAAAGTATTTGAAGTCTGCTACAAAAGGAATGAATACTGCAATGGAGCAGTTATCTACAGGCTTCAGAATTAATTCAGCAAAAGATGACGCAGCCGGTTACGCCGTATCAGCCGGCATGGAAGCAAAAATTAACGGCTATGACATCATTGAGATGAATGCACAAATGGGTTTAGATATGTTAACTACTCAGGAAGGTGTTCTTGATATCATCAATGATTATTTACAAAGAATTCGTGACTTGACTATGCAAGCAGCGAACGGAACTTACGGTTCCGCATCATTAGATGCGTTAAATCTTGAAGTTCAACAAAGAATGGATGAAATTAATCGTCTTTGTGAAATTACTGACTTCAATGATACATACTTGCTTGACGGTTCAAGACAAACAGATATAAACCTCCAAGTTGGTTTATATTCTGACAAAAGATGCGTTATTAAAATGGATGCATTCTTGTTTGACAGTGCAAAATCAACTGTTATATTTGGTTTTAAATCAAATACTGATAATGTAAGCAAATCAAGACCTGGTTATATAAACCTTAACTACGATGCTGGTGAAACAACATACGAATATAGGGCAAGACAACTTGATGCAAACGGCAAACCGATTAAAGTTAACGGTGAAATTCAATACTTGCCTGGTTCATATGAATCAGCTTTAACAGCTGCACTTGCAGAAAATCACGTTGTAGATCAAGGTAATATTGTTAATTATGAAACAATGGGTACTTCTAAAATAGTTACAATCACAAACATGTGTAATGCGATTTATAGAAATGACTCATCCGCTCGTGAATTTATTACATTTATTGATGAAGCAATTGATAACATTTCACTAAGATGTACTAAAATAGGTGCATATATGAACAGATTAGATTCAGCTATTGCATCTACTGACGTACAAAGAGAAAACTTAACTGAAGCTAATTCAACAATTAAGGATGCTGATGTAGCAGTATCATCTTCGTCTTACATCAAGTACCAAATTCTTCAACAATCAACGGCAACATTGTTGTCAACAGCAAACCAAATGCCATCAATTGCTTTGAATTTGATATAGTAAAAAGCAAACAGAACCAACTATTTAAATATATAATAAAGGTCCTTTCAATAGCTCCTGCAACTTTATGCTGCAGGAGTTTGCCTTTGTGTAAATTTTTTTTTGAGTTTTTAGAAAACTTATTTGGAACTGAATTATCTCAACAGATAAACAAATTGCTATTTTTCCTTGGGAAAGAACAGGAAAGAGGGATGATTCTTAAAAAAGTATTTGTCAGGTATAACCCGACAAATACTTTTTCTGTTCTGTAACATTATATATAAATACAATTTTTATTTTATAATTTCCAACTGTTCAAATATTCTTCTTGCTCTGGTGTTAAACTATCAATTTCAATACCCATAGTTTTTAGCTTAAGTTCTGCGATACTCTTATCAACGCTTTCAGGAAGAGTATGAAGTTTGTTTGCTAATTTACCTTGATTTTTAACAATATATTCAAGACCGAGTGCCTGATTTGCAAAACTCATATCCATAACTGAAGCAGGATGTCCTTCTGCTGCACCTAAGTTGACAAGTCTGCCTTCTGCAAGAACATAAACTGATTTTCCGTTGTTTAATTTATATTCTTCCAAGTATGGTCTGATTTGCTTAATCTCAACTGCGTATTGTTTCAAATCAGGAACATTAACTTCCCAATTGAAGTGACCTGCATTTGCTACCATAGCACCGTCTTTCATTGAAAGAATGTGCGGAATATCTACAACATGTTTATCGCCTGTAACTGTTAAGAATATATCGCCTTCAAGAGCTGCTTTAGCAATAGGCATTACTCTATATCCTTCCATTGCTGCTTCTAACGCTTTTAGCGGATCTACTTCACAAACAATAACATTTGCACCAAGTGCTTTTGCTCTTAATGCGCATCCTTTACCGCACCAGCCGTATCCTGATATTACAACTGTTTTACCTGCTATAAGAATATTTGCAGCTCTCATTATACCATCCATTGAGCTTTGACCTGTTCCGTAACGGTTGTCATAAAGGTGTTTGGTTAAACTTGTATTAACACCTACTGCAGGAAACTTCAATGCTCCTTCTTTTTCCATAGCTTGAAGTCTTATGATTCCTGTAGTTGTTTCTTCTGTTGAACCGATAACTTTATCGGCAAGTCCCGGATATTCAGCGTGTAACATTGAAACCAAATCGCATCCGTCTTCTATGATTAAATGCGGTTGGTGATTAATAGCTTCTCTGATATGTGATTGATATTGTTCAACTGTTTCACCTGCAATAGCAAAAACAGGAATGTTATAGTATTTAACCAAAGCTGCTGCTACATCATCTTGTGTTGACAAAGGATTTGATGCAACTAGAATTGTATCAGCTCCGCCTGCTTGAATAGCAATACATAATGCTGCAGTTTCTTTGGTTACGTGAGAACACGCAGATAATCTTAAACCTGCAAAAGGTTTTTCTTCTACAAATCTTTTTTTAATTTGTTCCAAAACCGGCATGTCTTTCATTGCCCATTGGATATTATTTAAACCTTGTTCTGCAAGGCTTATGTCCTTAATGTCGCATTTTACTTGTGTCATAGTCATAACTTATTTTACTCCTTTAAATTTGCTGCGCTTACTTTGTATATTGTATCATTAACATCAACAATAGCCCATCTTAAAGGGCTAATGTTTAGTTTTGTTAACTCTTTTTCAATATATTCGGTAGTCGGATTACCGTTATTTTTTATCTCAACTAATTCTGAAACTACTTGCATATACAAGAGAATAGCACAAAAATATTATTATTTCTTATTTCTTGTTTTTTATTAAAGATTCTACTATTTGCTCTTGCTTTTTGCGTTCGCTTTTTATAAATCTTTAGGTAATTCTTTAACACTTTGTTGATTAATTTTTCCGATGCTATCTAAATATTGATGACATCGTGAAAAAGTCCCGGTTTGAATGTTCATCATATTATATAAAAAAAACAAAAAAATAAAAAATTTTGCTATTTCTTTTTAACTAACCTATATCTTTATTTACAAACTGTTAAAATTTAACCATTTTACTTATATACTAAATAATATGATGAAATTATAATCAGATAATCTGATTAAGAAAGAGGATTTACATATGATTTATAATAATGTACTTGAACTGATAGGAAATACACCCATAGTTAAATATTCAGATAATATCTGTCTGAAACTCGAATACTACAATCCTTCCAATTCAATCAAAGACAGGGCATCATACTCTATGCTTAAAGGAGCGATTGAAAGAGGAGAGATTAATAAAGATACGGTAATAATAGAGCCAACCAGCGGTAATACGGGAATCGGACTTGCAATGTGTTGTGCGGTTTTGGGTTTGAGAATAATTATTTGCATGCCGGAGAGCATGTCTGTTGAGCGAAGAAAATCAATTTCAGCCTATGGTGCAGAACTTGTTTTAACACCAAAAGAAAATGGCATGCAAGGAGCGGTTGATAAAGCAAACGAATTAAGGCAAGAGTATAAAAACAGTTATATCCCAATGCAGTTTGCAAATCCTGATAACCCAAAAGCACACGAACAAACCGCACGTGAAATAAAAGAAGCAGTAGGAGATAGAGAAGTTGTTGTTGCAGCAGGAATAGGTACAGGCGGTACGGCTTGCGGTATAAAAACATATTTCCCCGAAGCTCTTGTGTATGGTGTTGAGCCGAAAGAAAGTCCTTTATTTACTCAAGGAATTGCAGGGGCGCATAAAATTCAGGGAATCGGTGCAAACTTCATTCCTGATATCTGCAAAAGTCACAATTTAGACGGAATTATTACCGTGAAAGGAGATGATGCTATAGAAACAGCAAAAGAACTTGCTAAGCAGCATGGAATTTTTTGCGGAATAAGCGCAGGGGCAAATCTTTATGCCTCAAAAGAACTTTCCAAAAAATATCCGCAAAAATTAATTGTATCAATCGTTCCTGATAGCGGAGAACGGTATTTATCGGTTTGGTAGTATTTATAAAAATTACTATAAACTGTAGTCTTCTGCCGTATATAACATGTGGGTTGTATTCGGAAATATTTTGCCATCGTTACCTTTGATAAACAATAACGGAAATACAAAAAACCAGCCTATGTTAGCCCAATATCTGTTATCGCCTTTATCACTGATTGTTCCGGTTAATCTTATTATGTCATTATTTTGTGTAATAATTTGAAATTCACTTATAGTTATTTCTCCCGGAATTCCTAATATTCCGTTATTTCTTTTTTTGGTAACTTTGCCTGAAACTTCTATTCCGGTCTTAAATACCACTTCTTTATTAACTTTTACAGGCTGAATTATGTTGAATTTTACCGTATCACCCTGTTTTACATCATCAGCATCTATTATTTTTTGAGGCTGAACCACTACTAAAGTTCCTTGCGGTACTACTTCAGAATACACTTGTAAATGTAAAACGAAAGTTAATAATACTGCAGTAATAAATTTTTTCATACAATTCTCCTTATAATCACACTTTGTATTATAGTGCAATTTACAATATTAATCAATGTGTAATAATAAGGTGTATAAATAAATGTTGATTATACATAAAATGAAATGTATGAAAAACAAATTTAAAATTGAAAAAATAGAAATGAAAAATAAAACATTTCGATTACCTGCTGAGCTTTTAGAACGGATGCAAACTATTGCACAAAATAAAGGTGTTTCGCTAAACAACTTAGTCGTGCAATGTTGCGAATATGCTCTAAAAAATTTAGAGTAGTTTTGTATTCAAAAGCGTAAAAATCAAATACTTGTATAACTATCTTATTGAAGATAAAAAAGTATTTGATATAATTTTATTGTCTAAATATTAATAAAAGGTTTACATGCTAGTACGTGCATTAAATAAAATAAAAGAAGATATAAAAGTAATTTACGAAAAAGACCCTGCTGCGAATAATCTTGCGGAAGTTATCTTTTGTTACCCCGGATTTCAGGCGCTTTTATCCCACAGAATTGCGCATAAGCTTGCATATTGGAAAATTCCGTTTTTACCAAGATATATTTCTTATCTTACAAGAATTATAACAGGAATAGAAATTCACCCGAAAGCAAGAATAGGAAAGCGATTTTTCATAGATCACGGAGAGGGTGTTGTAATCGGAGAAACAACAATAATTGGTGATGATGTACTTATTTATCAACAGGTAACTTTAGGCGGTACAGGTTCAGAACACGGAAAACGCCACCCAACAATCGGAAACAATGTCATAATAGGTGCAGGAGCCAAAGTTTTGGGAAATATTAAAATTGGCGATAATGTAAGAATCGGAGCAGGCTCTGTTGTAATTGACAATGTTCCTGATAATTGCACTGTTGTTGGTGTGCCTGGACGTGTAGTTCAGCAAAAAATTGTTAATGACGACGGAATTCTTATGCATAACAGAATTCCTGATCCTATTACATGTGAACTTAACAGGCTAAAATACGAACTTCAAGAATTAAAACAAAAAATCAATTAGATATTATTTAATAACCTCTAAAGCAATCTCGACTTTACCAAACGGTGCGCTTATCTGATAACCGTTTACGTAAGAACTTATTTTTTCTTTTATATCGTGAGAGATTTCCACACCATACTTAATACCGTCTTCTTTAGTTTTTGCCTTTTCCATTTTTTCAATAATCGAATCCGGTACAACAACACCCGGAACTTCGTTTTTTAGAAACAAAGCATTCTTAAGAGATACCAAAGGCCAAATCCCTGCCACTATCGGAAGGGCGATGCCTCTTTTTTGAGCTTTTTCCATAAAAGATAACAATGCACTCGGTTCAAAAACAGGTTGTGTAATTGCGTATTCTGCTCCTGCATTAAATTTGTTATAAAAATGTTCCAGCTCTTTATCAATATCAACAGCACAAGGGTTTGCACCGACGCCTATTAATATTGAAGTAGGAGGATTAATAATATTACCTGCTATATCAACCCCTCGATTAAGATTATGGACAACCTTTGTTAAGCCTACGGCATCTATATCAAATACAGCCGTTGCTCCGGGATAATCACCGAGTTTTGGAGGATCACCGGTTATTATCAAATAATTTTTTAAACCTGCAGCAAATCCACCAAGCAAATCTGATTGCATCCCTATAAGGTTTCTGTCCCTGCAACAATAATGCAAAATAGTTTCTATGCCGACTTCTTTTTCAATCATTATTGCGGTAACAAGAGAAGATATTCTTGAGCTTGCTCTCGGCCCGTCCGGAATATTTATAGCATCTATTCCTGCATTTTTACTCTCTTTTACCTTATCCAAAAGTGAATTCAATAATACGGAACGAGGAGGTGTAATCTCCATTGTAATAACTTTTTCACCGGAAAACATTTTTTTTGCAAATGCACTTTTTTCTTCCTTCGGTGTTACTTTTATATCACAAATTTCTGAATCTTGTATTTTATCAATATGAACGTGTTTTTTTACACCTGTCAAAGCTTTTACGGTTTTAGCCATTTCACTGATGTGCTTTGGTGTCGTTCCGCAGCATCCGCCTATACCTCTTACACCCAGTCTTATATAATTTTGAGCATAAGTCGTAAAATATTCCGGTGTGGACATATATATCATTCTGCCGTCAACATTTTGAGGATGTCCTGCATTCGGTTCGGCAACAAAAGGTTTTGAGGTTAGATTAATCACATCCTCAAGCACTGAAAGCATTGCGTGAGGCCCTATAATACAATTCAATCCTACTGCATCTATGTTATCATTTTTATCCAAAATCTTTATCGCTTCTTTTATGTTCAACCCGCTCAAAGTTTCTTTTTCTTTTCTGCAAGCAATGGATACAATCAAAGGCAAGTCATATTTTTTAATTATTTTTGATGCTAAATCAACTTCTTCCAAATTGTGCTGTGTTTCAAGTATTATACCGTCAACACCGCCATCATATAAACCTTTTATCTGTAATTCGTAGTTTTCTTTTAATAAATCAACATTTTCAACCGTTAAAGATGCCCCTTTCCCTAAACAGGGACCTACACTTCCCAACACATAAATATTTTGTCCGGCAACTTCACTGGCAAGTTTTGCACCGGCATAATTAATATCATAAACTTTATCAGATAAACCGTATTTTTCCAGCTTAAACTTGCTTGCGCCGAAAGTATTTGTAAGTATAACATCACACCCTGATTCAACATATTCTTTGTGAATTGATTTTATAAAATCAGGTCTTGTTAAATTCAATTCATCAAAACAAGCATTAATAAAAACACCTTTTTCATACATAACAGTACCCATAGCACCGTCAAAGACAAGAGGTGTTTCATTCATCTTCTCTATTATATTCTTCTTATCCATATTCCTATTATACTAAAAATATGATTGTAAAAAAACAGTCGATTTAAGGAGAAAGAACAGAGATTTTGAGAATCTCAAAAAGTAGGGTAGACTTTAGTCTACCGATATATTTTGGTTGACTTTAGTGCGTAGGGGGAAATGCAATAAATATTAAATTGATACATTAATTAAACATTCCTTCCCATCAAAAGTCCTATTAAAAGGTAGTTTTACTGAAAGTTCATGCCTCAATATTTACAAATTAACACCTGCTATTTACCGCCCCTTGCTTTTCCAGCAATTACTTTTCCGATAAATCTAAGGAATATTGAGATTTCCCACAATACGTTTTGATGTTTTATATAATATAAGTCATACCCTATACGTTCTTCCGGTGTCGGTTCATTGACATTAAGCTGCTGCCAGCCGCACCAACCGGGTCTAACCCAATTTCTGCATTCCCAGAATGGAATACTTTCTTTATTTTCATAATAAACTTCTTCTCTTACCGGACGAGGACCTACTATGCTCATATCACCCCTCAAAACATTTATCATTTGAGGAAGTTCGTCTATATGGAATTTTCTCAAAATTTTGCAAAAAGGAATCATACGCTGGTCATCCGATGCAATCTCGTTAACATCATCATCAAAATCATCCGCAATTTTGTCCTGATACATAATTCTGAATTTAATCATTTTAAACGGCTTTCCGAATTTTCCCATTCTTGTTTGCGTAAAGAAAATCGGACCTAGATCGGAAAGCTTTATCCCTATTGCTGATATCAAAAGTAACGGTGAAGTAATTAACAATATTGCGATTGAAAATATTACATCGCAAAATCTTTTTAATGACGCATATATCAAAGCTTTTCTTCTGACACAATCGTAGAAAAGCCAATTTACAGACATTTTTGACACTAAATACTTCTGAGTAATTTTTTCGTAAAATCTGTACATTCTCCACACTTTTACACCCAAAGGAATCCCCTTAACCAAGTCTGTAAGAATATCCGAATCCATACGAGATTTTACCGCTATTATTACTAATTTTACGTTATTATCTTTTATTACAGCTTCTGAATCGCAAGTTAAACCCAAAATATTAATCGAAGCATCTTCGTCTTCTATATTATTCATGTTATCATCAAGAAATCCGACAACATTAAGCTTTAATTCAGGTCTTTGCCTAATTTCTTCCGCTATAAGTTTACCATCTTGACCTGCACCTACAATTAGTACATTTTTCGTTCTTCTGCATATTTTATTTACTAAAGAAACAAACAGCCTTGTGACAGCCATTAACAAATATATAAGTATTGCATTAAACACTGTAATAATAACTGACATTGGGTTTGTACCAAACACAAATAGGATTACAGTTATTAATGAAAAAGCAACGGCTACACTTTCAAATATTGTATAATAATCTTTACATTTATAATTGCGAACAGAATAAACTTTCTTTGATCCAAGTATTATAAGCACAGCTAACACTGAGAAAAACACCATTATTAGCAAATAAACATTGGATTGTTGCAAAGTGCTGTACATTAAATAGGAAACAATACCTACTATCAAAGCATCAATAATTCCATAAACATAATTCATATTTTAAGCTCCTAAAATAAAACCTTAACTTCCCTGATTATATCACATTTTCGAGTTTTTTGCACAAATAACAGTGTCTATTCTTAAGACTGCAATATTTATTTAATATTTTTCACGTTTTCATATTCATAACTATAAAAACAGTCTGCTTACTTTGTGTTAATATAAGTAAAAAGGGAGGCTGTTTTGAATAATATTCCTGATATCGCAAAAGAAGAATTAACCAAACTATTAAACGGAAACAAGAACTTTATAGCAGGAAAACCTACGGCTAAAAATATGTGTTTAAAAACCCTGCAAAGCCTTGCACTTTATCAAGAGCCTTATGCTTGCGTTCTTAGCTGTTCCGATTCAAGAGTAGTGCCTGAGATTATTTTTGATTGCGGAATAGGAGAACTTTTTGTTGTTAGAGTCGCAGGAATTGCAGTAGGTCCGAATGTAAAAGAGAGCATTGAGTACGCTGTTAAGAAGTTACACGTACCGCTGTTAATCCTTTTAGGGCACGACGATTGCGGAGTTATGAAATATGCAAACGAACAGTACCCAAATATGCCCGAACACTTCCAATCAATTCTTAAATCAGTATACCCCGTTATAGATGGGGTTGGGAAATTTGACTGTAATAACGAGTTTGCAAGAAAACATACCCTTTGGGTTGAAGAATATTTGCTTAATAATTCAACAATAATTAAAGATGCTGTAGAATCAAATAAACTATATATAGCAAAATGCCACTTTGATCATAATACAGGCGAAGTTACAATAATTAAATAAATAGAAGAAGTAAGTCAGCTTCACCAAGCTGACAAAAATAAAAGAGGGGAATTTACATTACATATTTCTGAGGCGTAAGCCGAAGAATGTCTTTAAATTCCAAACTTTTTAGTCACCCTCTGCTCGCAAACGAGGTCCTCCCTCAAGCAAAGGCAAATCCTATCTTTTGTCCTCTTACATATAAAAAAAAGAACACCCAAAGGTGTTCTTTGTTATATGGTACCCCCAAGCGAATTCGAATCGCTGTCTACACCGTGAAAGGGTGTTGTCCTAGGCCTCTAGACGATGGGGGCTTGACTCGACAATTTCTATACTACCAAATCAATATTCATTGTCAAGTGCATAGAAATCTTTTCAAAATACATATTTTTATCAACCTGCAATCTTTCTTATTATTATCCTTTTTATTATTTAACCATCGTGATAAAATATAATTAAAGAAAGAAGGCTAAAGTATGATTAACAGAAAATCCAGAGAAGAAATTAAACGCATGCGCCACGCTGGACACATTGTTGCGCTTGTTCATAAAAAAATGAGAGAAGTTGTTGAACCCGGAATATCTACAAAAGAACTTGATAACATTGCGATGAAAGTCATTAAAGAAAATAAAGCGATTCCAACATTTTTAGGTTATAACGGATTTCCGGCAAGTATTTGCACTTCCATAAACGAAAAAGTCGTACACGGAATCCCCAACGAAAAAGAAATCCTTAAAGAAGGCGATATTATTGCCATAGATGTAGGTGCAACTTATGGCGGAATGGTTGGTGACAGTGCTTGGTCATACGCTGTAGGTAAAATCTCAGAAGAAAAACAAAAACTAATGAAAGCAACTGAAGAAGCTCTTTTTGCCGGAATATCAAAAATGAGAGCAGGAAATGTTCTTGATGACATCTCCGGCGCAGTTGAAGATGTTGCAAATTCTTATGGAATGGGGATTGTCCGCAACTACGGTGGACACGGCGTAGGACACCAAATGCACGAAGATCCGTTCCTATTTAACTATAGAGTTGGAGACCACACACTTATTAAATCCGGATACGTAATCGCAATTGAGCCTATGTTGAATTTAGGTTGTGATGATGTCTTTGTAGAAGATGATGATTGGGGAGTTATTACTAAAGACAGGATGCCATCTGCTCACTTTGAACACACAGTCCTTGCAACGGATGATGAACCAATTTTAATGACAACATTAATGGAAGGGTAAAGGGGTAAAGGGGTAAAGGGGTAAATAATATTACAAAAGGTGCGTCAAAACAACGCACCCTTAATTATACCTGATATTATAATATTTTTGTTCGTGCATTAAAATGCAAACTATTAACTATACGTTATTCTTGCCATACACTAACTCTGTGGTGATAATTTGTTGAATATTCATTACGTTTAGCACCATCCTGAGTTTGCGTTTGGTGATAGTTTGCATATCCGTTTTTAACACCTTTTGTTGCACCTGTACCAACTATTAAACTGCTAAGTACACTATTTCCGCCATAGCTAAACTTCTCTTCTGCCGTTTTCATATCACTTGGCGCGTAAGTATAATCCCTTGCAGCATTAGAAGCGACTTCTGCTGTATTTGACATACCTATAAATTGATAAGCCATAGTTTTGGGCATTTTTAGTCCCTGAACTGGTTTACCGTTACTGTCATATACATGACCTTCATTAACTTTATATTGTCTTCCGCCAAGGCTGAAACCAAAATTTCCTTTAAATTTCAAAGTTTTAGATGCTGATTGTCCACCGTCTGAATAATATACCTTTAATGATGTTACTGTTGTTGGATCTGCCATAATTATTTCTCCTTATAAAATATCCTCTATGTATATATAAAGTATTTCAAGAAGAAATAATTGCTATATTTATTAAGAAATGTTAACACGAATTTACAAAATTAAAGTCCAAGCGACGGAGCAATTGAAATAAATGTTCGGACTAAATCTGCATCCCATTGAGAACCGGCGCCTTCTTCAAGTATAGATACAGCTTTTTCAATACTCATACCTTTTCTGTACGGACGGTCGCTTGTTAATGCGTGATATGTATCTGCGATAGCAACAATTTTTGCCGCAAGAGGAATATTACCGTTTGAAAGTCCTTCAGGATAACCTTTTCCGTCTATTCTTTCATGGTGATACTTAACTATAGGTATCAAATCTCTGAGTGATGCATTCGGCATCAAAACTTTTTCTGCACCGATTGTCGGATGTTGTTTCATAATTACCCATTCTTCGTCGGATAAAGGTCCTTCTTTCTTCAAAACTGTTTCAGGAATCCCTATTTTACCCACGTCATGAAGCAATGCACCTAATCTTATACGTTCGATTTCTTCTTCAGGAAGATTTATAGCTCTTGCAAGAGCTGCCGAATAACGTGAAACAGAGGTTGAGTGGTCTTTTGTATAAGGATCTTTTGCATCAATTGCTCCTGCAAGTGATGTTGCAATTTCAAAAATTCTGTTTGACGACATTGATTCATGGTCAAAATTAAATTTAGCAAGCAATTCTTCTTCGAAGTTTACACCAAGTTGTGCGTGGCGTTTACCTAGAACTTCCGCATATGACTTTAACGCTACATCATCCCAGAAGTTAAAATCGGCTGAACTTATTATTGCAGACATACCGTCTTTATATCCTCTTGCCTTTGATATATACATAGCTTGTTCCGCAAGAATCAATAATTTTTCCTTATCATTAGCACATTCAGGATAGGATGAAATACCTACAGAAACCTTAACAGGTCCCACATCATCAATATAGAAACACGAAAGTGCGTAAGTTAAATATTCGGCTACATATTTTGCTTGTTCTACTGATGTATTAGGCAAAATAATCGCAAGTTCGTCACCACCGTATCTTGCAGCGATATCACCTTCTCGGACGTTCTTTCTGACATTTTCGGCTACGAGTTTAATAACTTCATCACCTTTTGCGTGTCCCAAATCTCTGTTTATTTTTGTAATATTACAAATATCAAGCATTATGACAGAAAGATTTTGTTTTGATATTTCCGCTCTGGACATCTCATCTGCCAATAATTCCTGGAAGCATCTGTGATTATATAACAGAGTTAAATTGTCGGTATTTACAAGTTTATCACTTGTTTCTATTAATTCCATATTATGTGAAATCAAGGCAACATAATTCGAAATCATAGTATACAATTCAGCATTTTGTCTTGCATAATTATCAGCGACAATCATAACACCTATGCATTTATTGACGGATATCAGAGGAAGAATTATACTCGGATTATTTTTAAAATAAGCAAGTTTTAGGAATGATACGTCTTCTTTAAAAAGCGTTTCTTGAGTATTAAATACCTGCACCAGCGGATTTTCCGTATCTTTCATAAAAACTTTTGTTGAATAAAAATTACCTAATTTGTCCTGCAATCTTAAATTTATACAACTTGATTTTTCCTTATATAAACCGACTGCAAAATAACCTGAATCTATATTCTGCTGAATTACACCATACACTCTTGAATAAAATTCATTAATATTTTCTACGGGATAAATCTTTATCAATTCGTCAATTACGCTTTTATAATCCAGTGTTATGCCTTTTTCTGCCGCAAATGATTTAGACTGCGGATTCGTAAGCAAATTTGACTTGTTTCCGTAAGTCAAAGAATTAACTTTTGACACAAGCCTCTTAGCCGAAATAGGTGATGTTACACCTGAATTGCTGTTGGTTTTTATTATATTATTATCTGACATTATCTGTTCGTTGTTCACGCATTCACCTTCACACTACCAATATATAAAAACTGAACAATCTTCGAAATTGACTATTTGTTACAAAATCTTTACAATAAAAATTTTCCACATTGCCCTTATTAATTTCATGCTAACATTTTTTTAAGTTTTTTCTACCCCAAATTCAGTCTTTTTTTACAAATGTTTATATTTTGTGTAATATATACACCAAATATTACAGTCCAATTATCAAGTCAAAAATTCCTTCTGCGTATGTTGGATGTGCAAAACAGAGCTTTTTAATATCTTGAATTGAAATATTATTTTGTATTGCGGTTAAAAATATGTGTATCAGGCTTGATGCTTCTTTTGAAACGATGTGCGCACCACATATTTTATCTTTCTTTAAAATAATTTTCATAAATCCGTCAGTACAATCATCACACCACGCCTTACCAAGAGCAGTTATTGGAAGTATAGCCTTTGTATAAGTGTCATCCATGTCCTGTTCTCTCATTCCAACCCATGCAATCTCAGGCTCTCCGTATATAACTGATGGAACAAGTTTTTTGTCAAAAGGAATTCCTAATGCTTCCGCTTTTGCTTGATGTATCGCATAATGCGCAAGCTGAACTTCTCCGCAGGCATCACCAAGAATTGAATCACAATCACATTTAGGACAAACCGGAACTCTGCCGGCTGCAACAAGGATTTTTTCCGGTGTTAATATTTTTCCGCTTTTTAAAGTAACAGATTTATTTTCTATTTTTTCAATATAATCATTTAAAAAGAAAGGTATTTTTCTCTGTTTAAAAATCCTTTCCACTCTTTTTGACACTTCGATATCAGCAATAGGAATAAGATGTTCTGCCAGTTCGACAACAGAAACTTCAACATTAAAATTCGACAAAATTCTTGCCCACTCTATTCCTATTGCACCTGAACCGACTATAAGAATTGATTTAGGAAGTGTTTGCAAGTTTAAAATATCATCAGAACTTAGTATAAATTCACCATCAAATTCCAAACCTTTAAGTTCTCTCGGTTTTGCCCCCGTTGCAATAATAATTTTTTGAACTTTGTATTCTGTTCCTGCAGCTGCAACTGTGTTTTTATCCCTAACACAAGCCTCCTCATAAACTACATTTACACCCGAATTTTTTACTGCAAGCTCTAAGGTCTTCCTTAGTCTGTCTACTGTTTGATTTTTCTTTTCCGTAATTTTTGAAAAATCCAAGTTTATATTTTCTGCATTAATACCATAAGATGAAGCTTTACATAATTCTGAATATATCTCAGAATAATGTAAAAAAGATTTTGTAGGAATACAGCCTTTATTAAGACAAGTTCCGCCAAGTTTATCTTTTTCGAAAAGAATAACACTTTTTCCTTGCTTTGCAAGCATCATGCCAACAGTATATCCGGCAGGACCTCCGCCTACAATCCCATAATCATAATCCATAAACCAACCCCCCGATACCTAAAATTATACCACACAAATTGATTTATATAATAGCTTCTTCCATTTTCTACTTGCCCAGCATAACCATAAGTACAGAAATATCCGCCGGTTTTACGCCTCCTATTCGTGAGGCTTGCGCTAAATTTGTCGGTCTTATTTTTTCCAATTGTTCTCTTGTTTCGGTTGATATATGAGTTATTTTTGAATAATCAATATTTTCAGGAATTCTATATTTTTCCAGTTTTTCGGCTGTTTCTACTTGTTGAACTTGCCGTTTTATATACCCGTCATATTTTACAAGAACTTCAACTTCATCTGTAACATCTTGTGTTAAGTTTATGTTTTTAGTATCTTCATCCAACTCTCTAAATACGTCATAATTGATATTTGGGCGTTTTAATAATTCTGCAAGTCTTATACCGTTATCGATATGCTCGCCATATTTTGCCAAAACATTATTTACCCCTTCCGTTGCAGGAAGTTTCGTTTCTTGAAGTCTTAAGATCTCTTTCTTTATATTTTCTTGTTTGTCTAAAAATCTTTGATATTGAACGTCATCAATTAAGCCTATTTTATGTCCGAGTTCTGTTAATCTCTCATCAGCATTATCTTGTCTTAAAAGAAGTCTGTACTCTGAACGGGAAGTTAACATTCTGTATGGTTCCTGAATATCCTTTGTTACCAAATCATCTATTAAAGTCCCTGTATAAGAAGAGGCTCTTGAAAGTTCCAAAGGCTCTGAACCGTTCATATAATTAACAGCATTTATACCGGCAACAAGCCCTTGAGCTGCAGCTTCTTCATATCCGCTTGTACCGTTTATCTGACCTGCAAAAAAAAGTCCTTTAATATCCTTTGACATAAGTGAATGTAAAGTCTGAACTGCAGGAACATAGTCATATTCAACGGCATATGCAGGCTTTATAATATGAGCCTTTTCCAAGCCGGGGAGCGAACGAATCATTTCTACCTGAACACAAGCAGGAAGGCTTGTTGAAAAACCTTGTATATAAACTTCATAAGTATTTAATCCTTCCGGCTCAATAAAAATATGATGAGAAGGATTTGAAGCAAATCGCACAATCTTATCTTCAATTGAAGGACAATATCTAGGTCCTACACCTTGAATCAACCCTTGATACATAGGTGACTTATCCAAATTTGCTCTTATAATTGCATGCGTTTCTTCATTTGTTCTTGTTAAGTAACAAGGATATTGCTTTCTAACCGGACGATTTGGTTTAAATGAATAAAAACTTAATTTATCATCTCCGGGTTGAAGTGTCATCTTTGAATAATCAACAGTTCTTTTATCAACTCTTGCAGGTGTACCGGTTTTTAGTTTTTTTGTCTTTATTCCATGATCTCTCAAAGACTGTGAAAGTCCTATTGCGGCACGTTCTCCAAGCCTTCCTCCGTCATAACTGTTTAATCCTATCCAAAGTCTGCCTTCAAGCGATGTTCCTGTCGTTAGGATTATTGCTCTGCAAGAATACTCTATACCGTATTCATCAACCGCACCTGTAATTTCTCCGTCTTTAACCTTTATATCCGTAATACAAGCTTGTTTTATCCAGATGTTATCAGTATTTTCAAGAATATTACGCATATAGCGAGTGTATTCTTTTTTGTCAGACTGAGCTCTCAAAGCTCTTACTGCAGGGCCTTTCGAAGAATTAAGCGTTTTCATTTGAAGATAAGTTGCATCTGCGACTTCACCCATTACACCGCCTAAAGCATCAATTTCTCTTACAAGAGTTGATTTTGCAGGCCCTCCGATTGCCGGATTACAAGGCTGAAGTGCAATATTATCAACATTTAATGTACAAAGAAGAACATTGCATCCCAAACGCGCAGTCGATATAGCAGCTTCGCAACCGGCATGACCCGCACCAACTACAATTACATCAAACTTGTTATTCATATAATCCAGACTAGTCATAAAAATATTATACAACGGACAAGAAAAAGTAATCTAACCTAATATCTAATCTTATACAATTCTTTTAATGTAACTTTTTTCTGGGGATAATTTACTCAGAAAATTTACCCCAAATATTATTTACCCCCAAAATTATTTACCTCTTTATTCTTCATCGTCTTTTTCCGTAGCTCGACGAAGAATATCATCATCCGGTTTCTTCTTTGAATACTTTCTTTTGGTTTCTTCCATCAGCTTTTCACTCGGACGTTTTGAAGACTTACGTTTTTTTGTTTTTGGTAAATCCTGCTTCGGAAGTCCGTTATTAAGCTCCTTATACCACATTGCCCAAAGAATTGAACGCAGAGGAAGTGTATATTGGATTAATATTTGAGCTATTATTGTTTGAATTGTAAACAAAGCAATGTACATATGGGTAATTTTTGAGATACCATACTCTGATAAATCAAGCTCCGGAAATAACTTTACCAAAGGTAATATCGCTTTTGAAAATGCTATATTTATTCCAATAGCATCAAAACCCTTAATTACAATCTGAGGAATTACAATATAAGTCAGAAAACCGACTAATATTATCAGCATAAACGTGGAGCTGAAATGTCCCTTTACCAGCAAAAGGCTCTTTTTTACGCAACCAATAGGCGATAATTCGGGCTCAAATGTAAATACCTGAAATACCAGCACAAAATAAACAGCAAAAATTGCACAAATCACCCACATTAAAGGACAAATCGCAACAAAAGAGAAAATTCCGAATAAAAACCACAATCCTATAAAAGAAACTGCCCTTCGTTTAATTAATTCCGTATGAGCATCAAAATCATATACCTTTCCTGAACGCAGCATGTTTTCCAGCATTGAATTTACTGCGCCGTATGCAACCAAATATTCCCAAAAAGCTTTACAAAAAACAGCAAGCCCCGGTAATGCTATAACTACAGCAATCACAACTAACGTACTCAAACTGTTTAAATTAGGATATTTAGCAATAAGCTTCGGCATATTTATCGAATAAAAATATGTTGTTAAAAATACCAGCACAAGTCCTAATATTTGCCCCAGTACAGGAAATGTCATATACTTCAAAAATTTATCAAAATTAGAAAAATACAACCCTACTGATTCAATAAAAATGCCAAAAGGCGTCTGTTGTTTCTTTGTCATAAAAATTCTCCCCAAAACATTTTACCACAAAACAAATAAAAGCCTGATTGTAAACAATCAGGCGCTAATAGATAAGTAAGTTTTGGGGAATTAAATTAAATTAGTTTAGTAAGATTAAGATTGGTATTATGTTAAAAACTTTATTTCTTGGCTCGGGATATAAATGTAACTCTCGATTTCATATCAATTGCGAATAATCGCATTTCATCAACCAAAATATGTGATTGATCATCTCTGTCCCCTTCAATATAAAAATCTCTGGAGATTTGTGTCGCCATTGCATTAATGTTGTACGTGTTTAATACTGCCATAATAATACCTCTCTATTCGCTTCCGTGCAGAACTGCACAAAAGACTGCTTCTCTTACATCCGCACTTTAATTCACTCAACTTGGGCGCATTTACTTAAGCCTGCAAAAGCAATTACAGGATAAGCATTGATATGTCCGCATTAAAGAATCACTGCACGAACTCGACTTACTTTGTTTTACCGGCCATAACCGATAAAATTTAACTATTTAATTTTTACTCTCTTGTATTTGACTTACATATATATAAAGTATATGAATTTGTTCCAATTTCACAAACAGCCGACTTTGTTACATTTCTTAACATTTACTTGTAAGCAGCACATTTTATCCTAATTCTAAAAACTCAATAGAATTAATGCTTTTCAGGTTTTATGTAAAGTTTTGTAAATATTACTCAAATTTCCCTAAAGTTTTCAGAATTTGTGCCGATATACATTATATATCATATAAGAGGTGTGTCATGTCAAACTTCACAGTCAACGGAGTATATTCTTACACAAGCGCAAACATTTACTCTTACTTGGGCAGAGTTCCAACAAGCAGCACTGCGCTTAAAGAAGCGTTTGACGAGTTTGGTGTAAGGCCTACCGGTTCAACTTCCGATTTAACAAAGCTCAAGAATGCTATGTATGAAGAATACTCGACACAGGTTAAAGAGCAAATTAACAATCAACAGGAAGACAAGAATGTAGTTCCTTGGGCAGGTCTTCTTGCTCAAATCGGAATACAAGCAACCGGTGACTATGAAAAAGACTATGCTGCGTTCAACAATGCAATTCAACTGTTAAGCCAAAGTGCAATTGACGGACAAGCTATGGCTTACTTTGCAGGTTTGAGAAGTGAAGCACAAAGAATTTTTAGTTCAAATAGTCCGCAACAGCCACAGGAAACAATTACTTTTTATCAATTTGAAACACAACATCTTTCATAAAACAGATTGAAATATGTAAAAACAATTTGGGTGCCGCTATAGAGGTTATAGCGGCATCACTGCGTAATAAAACATTCTGTAATTTTATGATAAAATTATTCTATGAATATATTAGTTACAGGTGCATCAAAAGGTATAGGAAAATCCATCGCAAATAACCTTTCAGGAAATATTTATGCAGTCGGAAGGAACGAAGAACTGCTTAAACAACAATACAAGAATTACATTGTTTGTGATTTAGCTGACAAAAATGATTTAGAGAAACTTGGCGAATATATAACAGAAAATAAAATAGATGTACTTATTAATAATGCCGGAGAATACATATATTCACCTATTGATAAGATTGAAACAACTATGCTTGAACATATAATTAAAGTTAACCTTCAAGCGCCTTTATATTTAGCATCAAAATCCGTTCCGTATATGAAACAAAAACATTGGGGCAGAATTATTAATATAGGTTCAATAAGCGGTGTAATGGGGGAAGCATGCGCAAGTTTATATTCTGCAACGAAAGCCGGATTAATAGGTGGCACAAAAGCTTTAGCATTAGAGCTTGCAGAATACGGAATAACCGTAAATACAATCAATCCCGGCTGGGTTGAAACTGACATGGGTAACAATTCCTCAAATGACGGAGATTGGACAAAAGAAGAAATTATTGAATGTATACCGCAGAAGCGTTTTGTATCTCCGGAAGAAATTGCAGGGCTGGTTAAATACCTGATTTCAGATGATGCAAAAGGATTAACGGGGCAGTCAATTAATTTATGTGCAGGACTAAGTGTCGGATATTAGGATTTTCAAATGTCATTACTTAAGCTGTTTTTAATATTTGTGAAAATCGGGGCAATTTTACTTGGCGGAGGATATGTAATACTGCCAATCATGATTAATGAGTTTTCGGAAAAACGGCAGTTGGTAACAAAGGAAGAAATAATTAACTATTTTGCACTTGCTCAATCTCTGCCCGGAATTGTTGCCGCTAATATAACAATGTTTATAGGATACAAATTAAAAGGAAAACTCGGAGCTGTAACTGCAATGATTGGAATTATATTTGCGCCGTTTTGGACAATAATTCTTCTTGCTTCCATAATAGGAAACTGCATTCATAATCAGTATTTACAAGGGCTTCTTTGGGGTGTGGGAACAGCTGTTATTGCATTGTTACTTTTAACCGTTCGTGAAATGTGGCAGAATTCAAAACGGGACTTATTTTTTTATTTAATGTTTATATTGGCGCTTATAGCGCTTTTGATATTCAAATTATCACCCGTAAATACAGTCATAATATTTTCTTTTGTCGGTATTTTTATAAAAATTTTTCAAAAAGGGAGAACTTAACAGATGAATTACTTTATTTTAATATATGAATTCTTCAAAATAGGTCTGTTCTCTTTTGGCGGAGGATACGCAACAATTCCGTTTTTATACCATTTATCGGAAGTTTACGGCTGGTATACACTACAAGAACTTAAGCAAATGATTGCAATTGCATCTGTAACACCAGGTCCGGTCGGAATAAATGTTGCAACGTATGCAGGTTTAAAAACTTCAGGAATATTAGGTTCCGGACTGGCAACACTGTCCGAAATAATTCCGTCTTTTATACTTGTTATACTCATATCCAAAATTTTAAAGAAATTCCACGAAAGTTTTATTGTCAAATCGCTATTGGAAACACTCAAACCGATAAGCTGTGCAATGTTATTATCCGTATCAGTAGGATTATTAAGACCGCAGATATTTGATATTAAAGCGATGATACTTCTTATAACTTTACTCATCCTTAGCTATAAATCAAAAAAAGATCCGATTTTTTACATGGTAATAGCAGGCATTACAGGAATTGCTATCAAAATATTTTTATAATTACCCTCTTTATATAGGATAGCGTAATACCTTTTATTAGAGTATAATTGAGGGTATGGAATGTCCTAAATGTCATAATATTATACCGGATAATTCAACTGTTTGTCCTCACTGCAACAAAGTGCTTTATTTAGTATGCCCTAACTGTCATACTAATAACCACAGCAGTGTGTGTTCCAAATGCGGATATATAATTCTTGAAAAATGCGCCAAATGCGGAAGAATGATTTCTACGGAAAAAGAAAAATGCAAATGCGGATTTAGTGTAAAGTCAAGTATCGCTTGTAACAATTGTGAAAGTGATGAATTTGCATCCGTTACAATCAATTTTAATGCGCTGAAAGATATCCGAACTCTTTTTGGCTCGCAAGAACGATACACAAAATTTTTAACAAAATTAAGAAATTTAATAAACTCTCAACTTAAAAATTTTGATGGGAATATTATACTCTACAACAGTTCATACGTTTTTAATTTTAACCAAGAACTTTCTTTTGCTACCTCATCTTTTAAAGCATTAAGATTTGCCATTAAGATACTAAATGTATTCTCAAATTTGAATCTGAGAATACAACACGAACTCGGTTGTTCTCTAAAACTCAACATTGTTATACAAAAAAAAGATGCTGAAGAACTTCTTCTGAACAAACCTATAAAAAATAATGTTAAAGTTTTAACAAAGAAAAAAAATCAACAAACGTACTTAAAGGACATGCAGATAATTATAGACGAATACGTTCAAGATTGCATAAGCAAAGAATATAAAACAGATACACTTTATAATATTGAACAAAACGGAAAATCCACAATGTATTATGAATTAATTTTAAGCAAATACATTGTTCCTCCAACCCTTGATGAAGACACAAACAACGATTCAGAATCCTCTGAAACAGAAAATTTAGAACAAGACAACAACATCTCTAACAAAACTAAAAGCTTAAACATTAATACAAAATGCCACTTCGTACAATGTGCTTCTAACGAAATTCCGTTAAATATAAAACCTGATATAAAAATTCTCTCAATTCGCGGAGATAGAGAACTTCAATACAAAATTTCAGACTTAATCAAATTATACGAAAAAGAAGGATTACAAGCCTTTTACATTTCCTATACGGAAGATTTGAATTATAAACCTTGGGGATTTTTTGAAAAATTATTCAAAGAATATTTTGAGCTTTCTTCTGCTAATGGTTTAATAAACCCGAATTTTGATGAAAAACAATTTACAGCGGTTAAACAATTCCTGCTTGGCAAGGTATCCGAATCTTCTTCTCCGGAAAATAACCGTTTTAAGTACTTTGAAATTTTTAATATATTTTTAAAATCATTAAAAAATAAAGTTATTATTGTTGACGGATTTGAAAATATTGATGATACTTCTATTCAAGCATTAGAACTATATTTTGACAAGTTCAAAAAGATTAACGTAAAATTTGTATTCATAACAGACACAAAAACAGCAGTACATTCGAAAATCAAGGGATTGTTAAGAACAAAGTATTATACGGAATTATACTTACACAATAACAGAATAGCGTCACTTCTTTCAAATATAAAAGAAGATGCTTCAGAATTTATTCAATCCGAATATTATGAAAAAATAAAAGAAAGATTTAACGGTTCAAAGCTTTATTTTGATAATGCTTTAAAATACCTTCAAGACAAAGAAATTCTTGTAAGTTATGACGACAGATTAATTCTAAAAACCGAACAACAGATAGATTTAGCAGAAAACTATACGGAATTAATAAAAAACAGATTAAAACTTTTAAGTAAAAATAAAGAAGCATCTCTTATTTTAGCCTATTCCTCATTTCTTGGAGAAAGATTAGATTTTTCCATGCTCTGTGAACTCGGAATAAAAGATATAAAATCAAATGCTGAAATACTTGAACAAACAGGTTTTACTTTTACAAAAAACAATATTATTTATATCAATAATTACAATTTAATCCGGCCGATAATTCAATCAACACTAAAAAATAGTACGGAGATTATGCTGGCAAAAAAAATTATAGCAAAACTGGGTAAAAAACTGGACAACACCACCCTTATAACATTATTTGGAATTATAGGACAATTTAAAGAAGAATACCTTTTGTTATGGAAAAACGCGCAACTTGCAATCTCAACAGGAGATTATGATGCATATTTAAAAAATACTCTGGGATTTTTATCCATAACAGACAAAATAGAAAACAACATTCCGCCGGAAGAAATTGAAAACAATAAAAAAGATGTCTACAATAATATTCTCATTAGCTTGTACAAGTATTCACCGGCAAAAATATATTCCATAACTGAC